>CAJUIJ010000019.1:0-8021 GCA_910586175.1 uncultured Muribaculaceae bacterium
GGTATGTATTTGCGGAATATTCGCACACACGGAAATTAGGCAATATAACAAAGGTTGAATCACGTCGCCGATTTTGCGGGTTGAGCTTCGCGAGAGGTAAGGCTTCAAGGAAAGGCGGTGGCAAAGCAAACAAACAATCATTACAAATAATAACTTTTCTAACTTATTAAGGTATGAGAAAACTCTTTTTAATTTTGATGACGCTATGCGCGGTCACATGGTCAGCGATGGCCCAGACTCGCCATATCAGCGGCACAGTGGTCGATGCGGCTAACAACGAGCCGTTGATCGGCGCCACAGTCATGCCTATCGGAGGTGGCCAAGGTGCTGCAACCGATGTGGACGGTAACTTCTCTCTGGATGTCCCGTCGAACGTAAAGCAGCTTAAGGTTAGCTATGTGGGCTATAAGGAACAGACAGTGCCAGTGTCGAATAATATGACGATACATATGGCCTCATCGTCGACAAATCTTGATGACGTGGTGGTCGTTGCCTATGGTACGGCAAACAAAGAGTCGCTGACTGGTTCTGTGGCTGTTGTGGGTGCTAAGGAAATCGAGGAACGCCCGGTTACTACAGTGACCAGTGCGCTTGAAGGTTCTGCCCCCGGTGTGCAAGTAAATAACTCAGCTTCTCAGCCGGGTTCTGCCCCAAATATCCATATCCGTGGATACAACTCTTTTGATTCCAGTGCACAGGGGCCTCTTTATGTTGTGGATGGACTTGTATTCAACGGTACAATTGCCGATCTTAATCCCGCAGATGTCGAGTCGATGTCAGTGTTGAAGGATGCAGCTTCGTGTGCACTTTACGGTAGCCGTGGTGCAAATGGCGTTATCCTTATAACTACCAAAAAGGCTAAAGGAAATGGTCGAGTAGATGTCTCTTTGACAATGAACTGGGGTGCATATGAGCTTGCTATGCCTCTATATTCACGTCTGGGCGCCAACAAATGGATGGAAATGACACTTGCCGGAATGGCAAACGGAATTGTTACATCAGGTAAGGGAGAAGTGTCTTATGCAGATGCTATTCTTCAGCAGAAGGATAAGTTGATTAGCAGTACGTATCTCCTTGGCACAAATCCCTATGGTATTGTTAATGCTGATGGAGTTCTTGTGCCGGCTCAGGATAACGAAATTTTTGATGAAAATGGTAAGATCGCAGCAGGTGTTCGTTTGATGCCTCAATACAATGACCTTAACTGGTGGAAAGCAATGACCCGCACAGGTTCGCGTCAAGAATATAATCTTAATGCGGCCGGAGCTACCGACAAGTTTGATGTCTTCGGATCTATGGGTTATCTGATGCAGAATGGTTATGTAATAAACAGTGACTTCAAACGCTTCACAGGACGTCTCAATGCTAACTTTTATCCTGTAAGCTATTTTAAAGCCGGAATGAATCTGTCTGCATCATATTCGGAAGGTTCTCAGGCCAATGTGTCTTCGAGTTCACTTAACAGCACAATTAATCCGTTCCAAACCATGTTCTATTCACCGGTACAACCGATTTACGAACATGATGCAGAAACTGGCGAGATACTTCGAAACGCAGATGGCTCTAAAATATTTTCTGCCAGTGGTCTGTGTGGAAATGGTAACCTGCTTCAGGCTACGAAGTTGAATAGGAATGACAATAATAATCTGACAGTAGATGGTTCAATCTATGGTACGGCAATCCTACCGTATGGCTTTGAGGCAACTGTCCGTGGTGGTATGTTCCGTCAGAGAGTTAAATTTCTGAACTATATGAATAATCAGGAAGGTGCGAGTAAGCCGGTCAACGGTACATTGGTTAATGAATTTGACCATGATTATTCTTATACTTTCTCACAAGCTGTGAATTGGAGTCATGAGTATGGCGCACATCACGTTGATGTATTGCTGCACCATGAGATTTTTCATGAGCAGGGAGGATATACCTATGTTAGTGCAAAGGATCAGAAGATTGATGGAAATCTAACTCTTGGTAACTTCAATGAGGTAACTACCAATATTGAGTCTATATATGGATACAATACTGAGTCATACTTGGGACGTGCACGTTATAATTATGAACAAAAGTATTTTGCTGAGTTCTCTCTAAACCGTGATGGTAGTTCACAGTTTGCTAAAGACAAGCGTTGGGGTACATTCTGGTCAGTAGGTGCAAGCTGGATTATCACCAAGGAAAAGTTCATGCACAATGTAGATTGGCTTAATTACTTGAAACTTCGCGCAGCTTATGGCTCAGTAGGTAACAATCAGGCATGCTCTTATTATAATTATCTTACATTGTTTGGTTATACAACACAAGGTAACCTTGCATTGAATCAACTTGCAGCCCCTGATTTGAGGTGGGAGGCAACCAAAACTTTGGACGTAGCTTTGGAAGGTTCTTTGTTTAACGATCGTTTCAGCTTCTCTGTGGGCTTCTTTGACAAGAGAAACTCCGACCTTATTTTCAGTGTAGTTAAACCTTGGTCTGGCGGTACTACCGGCAACGGTGGCTATAACCCGTCAATTCTTACAAACATTGGTGAGATGCAGAATTATGGTTGGGAACTTCAGTTTGGTGTTGACATAATACGTAACGCAAATGTGACATGGGATTTCAATGTGGATGCCTCTTTCATAACAAATAAGATTAAGAGTCTTCCTGATGGTAAGGACATGACTGCTTCTGCATACTTTATTGGCAAGAGTCGTTATGAGAACTATGTGGTTGAATGGGCAGGTACTGACATGTTAAATGGTCGCTCGCTTTATGCAATGAATCCCCAATCTCCTGACTTCTATTCATATGACTCAAATAATAAGAAGGTCTATAATCAAACATTGTGGGATGAATATTTGGCCAATGCAAAGGCATCAGGTGCTTATGTTGAGGTTGATGGTAAGCCCTATACATACAATCCCGATTATGCAGGTCGTAAGATCATGAGCAGCAAATTGCCTGTTGTATTTGGTTCATTTGGTACTAATGTGAGTTGGAAGGGCATTCGTGCTGGTCTCTTGTTCACATATAGCATAGGCGGCAAAATTCTTGATAATAACTATCGCTCTCTCATGGGTCTTGGAAATCAGGCAACCGCACTTCATAAAGATGTACTCAAGAGTTGGACTGCAGCTCCGGAGGGCCTTGATCCAAACAGTGCAGACCGAATCAACAAGAATCAGGTTCCGCAGTTGAATTCTGTTCACAATACATATCAGACGTATTCAAGCTCACAATACTTGACAAATGCAAGTTATCTAACCTTGAAGAATGTAAATGTATCGTATGATCTTCCTGCTAAGTGGGTTAACGCGATGAAACTTCAGAATATCAATATCGGCTTTATGATGGAGAATGCATTCATTGCATCCGCACGCCGCGGTTTCAATCCGCAGGCAGGTGTGGGTTCTCTCGGATCTGCAGACGCATATTTCCAGCCTTCACGCACATATACTTTCCAACTTTCTGTGAAGTTCTAAATAGTAATCCGTCATTTTTTAAATTAAAACAATATGAAGAAAATATCAATATATATGGCAGCTGCCACTCTTGCGTGTTCGGGAGTGTTGGTATCATGCTCAGATAACTATCTGGCAGTAGATCCCGAGACAGAATACGCAGACTCGCAGCTTACTGACCCATCAGTCGCAAGGGGACTCCTTAACGGAATCTTTGAGTCCATGAATACTATTTATGATGGCTATGAATGGAATCAAAATACCGGGGAGTCTTACGTGAACACAATTTCAGGTGACTGTTGTGGAGTTGACTATATGGGACTTTACACTCAGGGTGGTAATTTCCACTCTTATGCCTTTATCAATGACCCGAGTGAGTATGTTAATGGTATCGCATGGATGTACTATTATAATATTGTAAATCTATCGAATTACCTGATTACGAATATAAGTGCCACATCAGATAATCCTGGTGATACTGTTGAAGAACTTCTATTCATAAAGGCGAGTGCGTTGACCATGCGTGCACATGCATACACCCGTTTGCTGGGATATTTCGGTAACCGTTGGGAAGACTCAGACAATGGTGAGGTTTACAGTATTGTGATGCGTACAGAGCCGGGCACCGGAGAATCTCCTCTCGTTAAGATGAACGATGTGCTCAATCTAATTTATTCAGATTGTGACGAGGCTTGCAAACTTTTCGATATGTCAGGAGGAACTCGTAATGGTTCATATGAGGTAAACAAAAATGTAGCATGTGGCATATGGGCTCGCGCTGCACTTATTAAGCATGACTGGCAAACAGCTGTAGATAAGGCTAAAATTGCCCGTGAGGGAACTTCTATTATGGATGAGAAGGAGTTGTTCTCCGGTTTTGCGGGAGATAATTCTGAAACAATTTGGAGCATGAATCCCAATACAGATGGTATCGGCACTTGGAGTTGGGGATATAAATATGCATGTAATGGTCATTATGTTTCTTATTGGAACCGTGGTGGCGGTGCAATCAACATTGACCTTTATAATGCAACAGATCCAAAGGATATCCGCAGACGATTCTTCTGGATGCCTGATCATCTTGCTGAAGTGCCAAAAAGCTTCAGGGGGGCCGGCAATCTAAAGGAAAAAGACTTCTGGAATCCCGAATTGGTTTCTTACGACACTCAAGATGCTTACCTTTGGATGAATCAGGGACCAAAATACAACCGTAAGACTAAGAAAGGCGGTATGATTGAGGCTCTTGCATGGTGGATGTATAATTACTATCAGAATTATTTCACAGGCGACAAGAGTTCAATGACTTCTGATGACGCTCAGTATTGCTATTATCACATAGATCGCATTGGTACAGATAAGCGCTCTGTTGCCGTTGGTAATGATACCAAAGGTGTAATTTATGCTATGATGGACATAAATGCACAATTTGGAGCACAAACCAAATTCTGGGGAAATCCTTCTCAGTATGCATCGCTCTCAATGCCTTGGATGCGTGCTTCTGAAATGGCATTAACTGAGGCAGAGGCTTATTACATGATGGGTGGAAAGGAAGCAGAGGCAAGAGCCGCGCTTACTGAAGTTCAGTCGAAGCGAATTCCTAATTATAATTGTACAGCATCCGGTCAAGCTCTTCTTGATGAAATTCGTATATCAAGACGTATGGAGCTTTGGGGTGAGGGATTTGGATTCACTGATATGAAGCGTTGGAACCTTCCCCATATACGTCGTGTATGGAAACCGAATGACCCGACATCTGGTAATGTTGCGCCTCTGGAATATTCTGCAATCAGCGATGATATGTTGAAGCTTATGGAGTCTCAGAAATATAGCAATGGATGGCGTTTCCGTATACCAAAGCGTGAAACTGATTTTAACCCCGCAATTGATTTGAGCTTATTGAAGCAGATTAATTAAGATTATAAGTTCTTAAAAAGACGCTTGCAATATTAATTGCAAGCGTTTTTTTGTTTTTAGAATTATATTTATTTAATTTGTAATCGAAAGTGCTTAATTGATGTACTTGTGAACATTTGTATTAATCTAATCGAATGATATGAAAAAGCAACTATTTTTAGCAGCATCTATCGCTGCGGTCTCTATTGGAGCATTTGCGTCTCCCATAACGCAGGAGCAGGCGTTGGAACGGGCCTTTTCGCAAAAGTCCGGAATAATGAAGTCTCGGACTTCGTTAAAGTTCTCACGTGCTTTAATTGCACATGATAATGTAATCGGGGGCTATCTTTTCACTAACGAAAATGGAAAGGGTTTCACAATATTGAGTGCAGATGACAATCTACCCGTTGTCCTTGGATATTCAAGCAATGCAAATGTCGATGCAGATAATTTGCCACCGGCCATGCAGTGGTGGATTTCTCAATTTGCTGTTAAAGCGGAAGTATTGGAAAAGACTTGTAGCGTTGAAGCAAAAGTCTATGCTCCGCAGGATATGAAGGAAATACAACCGTTATTGAAAACTAAATGGAATCAAGACGCTCCATATAATAATGATTGCCCAATTGTTGGAGGTTATGTTGCACCTACCGGTTGTGTTGCAACCTCGATGGCGCAAGTCATGAACTATTTCAAATATCCTGAAAAGGGTAGAGGTCGGATAAGCTATAATGACGCGGGTTCAGTTCGTACGTTGCAATTGAATCAAAAGGAGTTTGATTGGGACAATATGCTTGATTCTTACTCTAAAGATTCCTATAATCAAGATCAAGCCAACGCCGTGGCCTATCTTATGAAGGCGTGCGGCTATAGTGTAGAAATGAGTTATGGTCAGCAAGCGTCTGGTGCGCAAAGTTATAAACTGGTAAATGCGCTTGTATCTAATTTTAAGTATGATTCCAATACATATTATACTGAAAGAGAGTTGTACTCTGCAGATCAGTGGTCTCGTTTGATTTACAACAATCTGGTTGAATGTGGTCCTGTCATCTATGACGGTAGTTCGATACAAGGTGGACACTCTTTTGTTTGCGACGGCTATGATGGTAACGGATATTTTCATTTCAATTGGGGTTGGGGTGGTATTTCCGACGGATATTATTTGTTAGACAATCTTAATCCGGAGTCTCAGGGTATAGGTGGATCAGATGGTGGCTTTAATGCAAGTCAGGGTGTTGTATTAGGTATTCGTAAGCCCAAGGGCTATCTCGACCCGATTTATGATAAAATGCAAATTCTTGGCACTGCGACTGCTAAATTGAGTGGTGACAAAATTTTGTTCAATGCAACGGGTAAGTCAAATCCCGGCTGGATGAATGGAAGTTACAAAGACATTCGATGCAATGTAGGTGCAACTTTTACAAAGGTGGGCGATGATGAAGTCGTGGAAAGTGTGACAGGTGATATAGTAAGCAAGAATGGACAATCTTCAATTTCTATTGTCACCTTGAGTGCTTATCAATATTATAGTGCTGATAATTTCAATATTGCAATACCGGTTCCAGAAGGATTGCAAGATGGTCAATATAAAGTGACGCTCGCAACCAAAGGATTAACAGAACTAAATCAACCCTGGATTCCTATGTTGGTTAATTATGGTTTGTCAAATTATTGTTATCTCGATGTGACCGGTGGTACTTATACAGTAAAAACCGCTGCAGCAAGCAGATTAAGTGTGTCTAATTCAGAATTAGATTCACCTCTTTATATGGGACGAAAGGCTAAATTGGTCACAACTCTTGTAAATGATACGGAAGATCAACTCACATTGTGTTTTTCGCCTGTGTTGGTTAAGGATAATAAGGTTCAGTATCAAGGTGACTATATGCTTGCTAGCGTCGATCCCGGTAAAACTCTTGATAAGATATCGGTAGTTGAATTCTATCAAGTGGAAAATGCCACATCTCCGGGATATAATACATACTCGTTGCAGTTATTAAATATAGATACCGGAGAGATTTTTGGACCATTTGGTAGTTATGAGATGCAGTATGCTCCCAATACCCTAAGTGTTAAGCTTGAAGATTTGTCGATACCGGGTGCTACTCAACAGGATGTGAAATCTGGTAATAGAACATTTAAAAATGCATATATTATAGATAATGCCGAAAATTGCGATATTCATTTCGCATACAAGGTAACACGTGGCTATCTCGACAGCAATGTCAGACTCGTATTAAGTGAATACATTCCCACAACAGGTAAATGGAACGCATTCGAAAGGGATTTATATCAAGAGAACCCGTTTGCCGGTCAAGGAGAAGAGGAAGATGTTACCATAGCTGCTGATTTTGCAGGAAAGAACTTCTATTCCGTTTATCAAATCAGAGCAGCCTATTTAGACGGAGGTACCACCACGAGTATGGGTGCTATTTATGTGGCTTTTGATACATCTGGTGTTGAGACAGTAACGTCTGATAATCAATTTGAAGAGCCTGTATATTATAATTTGCAAGGTATTCAGATCGATAATCCGGTCAAGGGTATGACTCTAATCCGCAAGACGGGTTCTATAAGTAAACTCGTTGTCTACTGATAATGAGGAAAAGTAACAAAAAGTTTTTTGACCATGAAATGTATTGTTTAATGTCGTTAAACAAGAAGGCTTCATCTTGACAATATTTTTGTGGTCAA
>CAJUIJ010000019.1:8031-14254 GCA_910586175.1 uncultured Muribaculaceae bacterium
TTTGTAACTTTGCATTTACAACAAAGCGAATTTGTAATAATTAAATAACATTTAACTAAAAAAACATGAAAAAATTTATTACAGCGTTTGCAGCTGCTTTGACAATAAGCACAACTGCATTTGGTGTTGATTACACCGCCCAGTGTACGTCAGTACAATTAGGCTCAATAGATACTTCTAAGGTTGTGGCCTTGGATGCTGAGTCTACTATGGCTAAGGCTCCTGCGAAAGCTCCTTCTGCAGCAGACGCATCCGGTGTGTATTATTATTCATACTATAGCGGTTCGTCGAGCAACAGCGGAGATCAGGAGGATAGCTGGAACTTGATTATCAATGGCACTGAAGCCACAATTTATGGTATATTTTCTGATTTCGCTGTAAAAGGAACTTATAATCCATCTACCGGAAGCATTGTTGTTAAGCCACAGGATCTCGTTATGAATACATATTATAACGAGATGATGAAGTTGTTCGTGCTTAAGCAATATGATGAAAATTTAAAGCCGTTGGAAACATCTGTATACATGGATGAGATAGAGTTTCAATATGCACCTGATGGTGTGAAACTTTCTAATGGCGAGATTATTTGTGTAGGCGGATGGCTTGCACCTGACAATCTTACATTGTTTGTATCATGTGACTCCTTTAAAGATGAGGACGGCAAAGGTAATACTTTGATTGGTGGTCAGGGTTTTGCATGGCACATGATGAACCGTATCCAGACTTTGGAAGAGGTTTATGACAATTCTTATTTCAAGTATGATGCTTCCGAGTGGAAAGATGCCGGTACCTGCAAGTTTACTGATGGTTGGTTCTACCAGAGAAATTATACATATGATGTGCCTCTGAAGGTTAAGTCTAATGGATCAAACGAATTCTTGTTGGTAAATCCTTATGATAATGCAGCAATCAATTCTTTGCCTGCTGATAAAATGGGAAATACTGCAAGCAACAAGGCCGGTTATATCTACATAAATGCAGAGAATCCTGATTGTGTACTCGTTCGCCCATTTGTGACATCTGGTTGGGAAAATACCGAATCTATCGGTAACTGTGCGATCAATGTCCTTAATAAGGAAGGCCAGAAAGTTTATATGGAATATTACGAATCTGATGAAGTTGTTGATGAATTGACCGGTATTGGTCAGAAGACTTCTTCAATGGATGAGAATGGAAAGATTACTATTCTTAACGCAATATTCGCACTCCAACTCGATGTACCTAATCCTACAGCATGGACATATGAAGATGGCTCAGTAGTAGATATGACGTCATATGTTGAACTTAACCTCGCAGGTGTTGAAGGTATCATCGCAGACGCTGAGAACGCTCCCGCACGCTACTTCAACCTCCAGGGTATGGAAGTTGCTAACCCCGAAGCTGGTCAGCTCGTGATCAAGAAAGAGGGCAGCAAGACCACAAAGATGATCGTTCGCTAATCCGAATACCAAATATTCGCTAATCCGAATATCTTAAATAACAGAAAAGTCCACCCCAACGGGTGGACTTTTTTTAATAAGGCTTGCTCGCCGGTGCAAATGGCGGGATTTCGCTGGTACAGTTGGCAGGTTTTTGCTGGTGCAGTTGGAGAATCGTTATAATAATAGATGGAAGATTTATGGGTGATTCATAGTTCAAGTTGCATTGTTTGTTGAAAGATTTGCGAATTTTCAATTATTTAGTGTATATTTGTAATTGAAAGTAAAATTGTATCTCTTATGGCAGATTTCATAGACCCTTTTACCGATACCGGATTTAAGATAGTTTTTGGCAGAGAGAACGTTTCTAATGAAATACTCGCATATCTGCTGAACTCACTTTTTAGCGGGCAGCCGGGATTCGACAAAATTGTCAAGGTGCGGTATCCTAACTGCGAAAGGACTCATGACTGGGTTTCAGGAAAGACTATAGTATATGATGTCTTTTGCGAGACAGAAAACGGTCACCGATTTATAGTGGAAATGCAGAAGAACCCGCAGGAAAATTTTATGGATCGTGCCATCTATTATGTTTCCCGTTCCATAGCCGAACAAGGTTATAAAGGAAAACGTATGGAAAAAGGGGAGTCAACTGAAGAAAATTACTGGAATTATTCATTATTGCCGGTAGTAGGAGTCTTCTTCTCCAATTTTTACATAAAGGGTCTTGAAAAGAAGCCGGTGGTTCATGCCATGCTTGTTGATACTGATAATACCAAACCAATCAGCTTCTCAACACGTTATGCCTTTATACAGCTTCCAGCCTTTGATATAAATAATGAAGAAGACTGCAACACCGATTTTGACAAACTGATATATTCACTCAAAAACATGAAGAATATGCAGACAATGCCATTTACATCCCATCATGAAATATTCCAGCGTCTAGCAAACGTGGGAAGTGTTTCAAATTTGAGTCCTCAAGAGAGGATTCAATATGAATATGATTTAAAAAAAGCACGTGACTATAATGCGGAAATGTCATATGCACGAAAAACCGCCATAGAGGAAGGCCGAGCAGAAGGCCGAGCAGAAGGTCGAGCAGAAGGCCGAGCAGAAGGCCGAGCAGAAGGTCGAGCAGAAGGTCGAGCAGAAGGCCGAGCAGAAGAGGCAAGAGAAATAGCCCGTAAGCTGAAGGCAAGTGGTGTTCCTTTAGAAACCATTAAGGATGCGACTGGCCTCTCAGAGTCACAGATTTCCTTACTTTAATTAAGGAGTAAAATATTCCAGGGGTGTGGAATAATCCGTTTTTTTCACTATTTTTGCATAAAATTGATTTTATGAAGAAATATGTTGGATGTGTCGCTGCGGCGATGCTGATGGCCGGGTGCAGCCCGAAGTCTAATGATAAGAATGTCTCCTCTTCCGATGTTCAGGGAGAGACGGTTCCGGTGGTGAGAGTGCTCGATAGCCAGCCGCTCGGCATGGTGCTTAAAGCTACCGCTTTCAAGATGAGCGGCGACTATGCCGATAAGGTGGCAGTGACCCTCGACAATAATGGTAATCTCGTATATTATCCTGCTCCTACCGACCTCTCAGCTGAGTCCGTGCCAACGGCTATAGGCGATGGCTGGTATCTTAACCGTCAAGGGCTTGGTGATGGCTCAGTATTCACAAAATGGACTTTCGTTGAATATCGCGCCATGAAAACTGCCCCGACTCCCGATGAAATCAAGAAGGCGATAATACCCGGCGCTACCGTGACCGAGTTCCGCCAGCTCCCCATATCTGCCTCCAAGGCAAAAGAGGAAGCCCCGGCAAACCTGCTCAAGTACCTCCAATAAGCCTAATAAGCTGATAGGTATATAAGCCCAATATGCTTCAGGATAATGGAAAATAAATTTGAAGAGAGATTCTTCTTATCTGCCGGTGAAGTAAATGCAGAGGGAGAGATGAGCATTCCCTTGCTCACCTCGCGCATCATCGACGTGGCGACGGCACACGCCAATTCGCTCGGCATTGGCAACCCGTCGATGCAGTCGCTCGGATGCGGATGGGTGCTGTCGCGTCTCGCCATAGAGATGACAAGGTATCCCAAGGTCAACGAGACCTACTCCATCAGCACTTGGGTGGAGGGGTGGAACCGTCACTTCTCCACGCGTAACTTCGCAATACGCGACGCTTCCGGCAATCCGCTGGGTTATGCCTCGTCAGTATGGATGGTGCTTAACTATATCACGCGCGAGAACGCCGGTCTCTCGCACCTTCATCTCGCACCCGACATGGTGTGTGGCGACAAAGTGCCTATTGCCAAGCCGGGTCGCCACGTTGTGGCTACACCTACCGAAGAGCCGCGCGAATATACATTCAAATATTGTGACCTCGACTTCTACCGTCACGTCAATACCGTGCGCTACGTGCAGCTCCTGATCAACTCTTTCTCACTCGAGGAGATGGACCGCAACATGGTGCGTCGCCTTGACCTTGCCTTCATGCGCGAGGGCCGTTATGGAGAGAGTGTCACCGTGCTCGCTCAGCGCGATGGCAATCATATTGAACTTGCACTATCCGACTCAGCAGAGGGGGAAACACTCTTGGGTGCCGGCGTGGAACTCGCCCCCCGTGACTGACCGGACTCTCCCTGTGTGTCACCCTCTTTAGATTTGTGGCGGTGCATCCGCTCCGACAGCCGTTGAAGCACAACCCAGAACGCCGGCACGCAAGTGGTGCCGATAAGCGCGTTGACCACCATGCCGAACACTACGGCTGTGCCTAAGTCGATGCGCGAATGTGCACCCGCCCCGCTGCTGAAGAGAAGTGGCAGCACACCGAAGATAAAGGCTAAGGCCGTCATCATAATTGGCCGGAATCGTATCACACCGGCATCATGTGCCGACTGCACGATATCCTTGCCTGACTTGCGGAAGTCCATCGCATACTCCACAATCAAGATAGCATTTTTTGCCGACATGCCAAGCACCAATATCAATCCGATTTGGGTGTATACATTTATGCTCTCGCCCATAAGCAGCGTGCCGAGCAGCGTGCCGAGCACGGCGATTGGCATTGCCAACACCACCGCTATCGGGTCGCTCCAGCTCTCATATTGCGCGGCGAGCACAAGCAGCGTCATGATTATGGCGAATATGAATACCACCGACACCGTGGTGCCCGATTGCGTCTCCTGATAGGCCATGCCGGTCCATGCATACGAATAGTTGGTGCCTAAGGTGTTAGTGAGCAATTCCTCCATGGCCTCGATACCCTCCGACGAACTTACACCTTTGGCCGGGGTGCCTGTCACCGAAGCTGTCTGATACATGTTGTAACGGTTCACCTGCGGTTCCCCCATAACCTCCTGCATAGAGGCGAATGCCGAGAACGGCACCATCTTACCCTCGGCATTCATCACCGAGAGCCGGAGCACATCGTCGGGCTTGGCACGCGACAGGCCGTCTGCCTGCATCGTTACCTGAAATGTGCGCTGAAAGTCCACAAAGTCGTTGACATAGCTCGAACCCATGGTGCGTGCCAACACAGCATATATATCCTCAACATTCACGCCAAGCATCTCCGCGCGGTTGCGGTCCACATTGATTTGATATTGCGGCACTGTGCCTTGATACAGCGAAGTGAGCGATTCAAGGCGTGGATCCTTTCGCGCCGCCTCCTGAAGTGCGGCTATAGCCTTCTGCATCTGCTGTGCCCCGAGACTGTTGATGTCAAGAAGCTGCATCTGCAAGCCCGAAGTGAGGCCGAGGCCCATGATGGCCGGAGGGTTGATGCAGAATGTCACCGCCTCCTGTTGGCGCGATGCTATGCCCTGCACCTTCGCCATTATCTCATATATGTCGGTATGCTTACGCTCCTTCCATGGCACGAGCATCATAAACAACGAAGCCTCATTTCCACCCGAACCACCTCCGAGCATCGACGCCCCGGCTACGCTCATGGCATATTGCACCTCAGGCACCTCCTTGTTGATATCGGCCACAACGGCATCTACCACCTTCTCGGTGCGCGTCAGTGATGCCCCGGTGGGGAGCTGTATATTGGCCATGAAATATCCCATATCCTCTTCCGGCAGATAACTCGACGGCCTGTTGACAAACCATACCAGTGCCAATATAGCCACAGCCGAATATACACCCAACGTTAGCCCCGGGCGTTTCAGCAGCAGGCTTATTACATTGTTATATAGTTTCTCAGTCTTGTCCCATATGAAGTTGAATCCGCGGTAAAGTATGTTGACCTTGCGGTCAGGATTCCGCTTCTTCAGGAAGAGGGCGCATAGGGCCGGGGTGAGCGTGAGCGCGTTGAAGCCCGAGAAGGCAGTCGAAACCGCTATGGTAAGGGCAAACTGTTTGTAAAGCTGCCCCGTGATACCGGATATGAATGCTGTCGGAACGAATACTGCCATAAGCACAAGCACCTCACCGACTACCGGCCCGGTAAGTTCCTGCATTGCTTTGACAGCCGCCTCCTTCGGTGTAAGCGTGCCTTGGTCCACAAGTCGAGAACAATCTTCCACCACCACGATAGCATCGTCGACCACAATGGCAATCGCAAGTACGAGACCGAAAAGCGTGAGCGTATTGAGCGAGAACCCCATTATCTTCATCACTGCGAAGGTGGCTATGAGCGATACCGGAATCGTGATCATCGGTATAACGACCGCACGCCAATTCTGCAAGAAGAATAGTATCACGATCATCACTATGAGCGTGGTGAGCAGGAATGTGGTGGTGAGGTCGGTAAGTGACTCGCGCACATAGTCGGTGGCGTTCATGATTACGCGATAATGC
>CAJUIJ010000019.1:14264-23905 GCA_910586175.1 uncultured Muribaculaceae bacterium
CCTTCCGGGAAGTATTGGCTAAGTCTATCCAACTCCTTTATACATCCGTCGGCCACATCGATGGCGTTGGCACCGGGAAGCTGCTGCACACCCAATAGCCCGACCTCCTTGCCATTCACCTTGGCCTGCTGCCCATAGCTGCTGCTCCCCAACTCCACACGTGCCACATCTTTCAGCCTGAGAGTGCCGGAGTTATCGCTTCGCAAGATTATGTTGCCGAACTCCTCCGCGCTGCTCAGCCTGCCTTGGGTGGTGAGTGTGTATGAGAATTCAGTGTCAGAGTTGCCCGGAGGTGTGCCCACCGCGCCGGCCGATACCTGCATGTTCTGGGCTGAGATGGCTGCCGCCACTTCATCGGGAGTGATGCCCCGGGCGCGAAGAAGCTCCGGATTGAGCCATATGCGCATACTGTATTCGCCTGCGCCGAAAGCACCCACGCCACCAACACCCTCCACGCGGCTCAGCGGGTCCACAAGATTAAGCTGGGCATAGTTGGAGAGGTAGAGCGCGTCATAACGCTCCGGGTCATCGCTCTCGAGAGTGCAGAACAACACCTGGTTTGACGACTGTTTCCTTACGTTTATGCCCTGTTGGGTCACCGCCGTAGGCAAAGTGCCAGTCACATCGCTCATGCGGTTCTGCACGTTGATTGCCGCCTGGTCTATGTCGGTGCCATTCTCAAATGTGATGGTGAGACTGTATGAGCCGTCCGAACTCGATGAACTCATATATAGCATACCCTCCACACCATTGACCTGCGCCTCGATGGGCACACCTACGGCCTGCGCCACGGTGGCTGCATTAGCCCCAGGATAACTCGCCGACACATTGACGGTAGGGGGCGTGATGTCGGGGTATTGCGCTATCGGCAGCGTGAAAACTGTCAGCGCACCGGCTATCACCATCAATATCGCCAGCACTGTGGCGAATATCGGTCTGTTTATGAAGAATCTTGAGAACATCTTTTTGCTTTTTAGTAAGGGCTTTAAGGTCTTTAGGGTCTTTAAGGTCTTTAGGGTCTTTAAGGTCATTAAGGACTTTAAGGACTTTAAGGACTTTAAGGTCATTAAGGACTTTGGCTTGCTTTTACTTTATTACCGGCTTTACCTTCATGCCGTTTCTGACTGTGAGCAGGGCTTCGGTTACATACTTCTGTCCGGGCTTCACACCCTTAGTTATCACCCTGAGTGAGTCTTGATAGAGCGGTCCTGTGGTCACCGGGGTGTATACCACCTTGTCGGAGTCATTGACTACATAGAGATATTTGCCGAGCTGGTCAGTGCTCAGTGCGGCATCTTTCACTATCACAGCATGCGGCTCTGTGTCGTAGGGTAGGGAGATGGTGACATACATGCCGTCGCGCAGTTCGTTGTCGATATTTCTGACCTTGCCTTGCAGTTGCAGAGAGCCGGTGGTATTGCTCACGGTCGGTGCCACATAGTATAGGTCGGCTGTATAAGTATGGGCCGGTGGAGTGGCGAATTTAAGAGGCATTGAGCTGTATAGAGGGGTTGATGTGCCCTTGGCATTGGCATCCGCTCCGCCGAGCAGCTTGCGATATTGGTCATCCTCTATCGAGAATACCGCATTCAGTTGGGCGTTGTCATAGATGGTTGCGAGCACCTGAGGGTTCCCCTCGCCATTCACGTAGTTTCCAACCGACATCTCGCTGTCGGTGATATAGCCCGAAATCGGGGCACGCACCGTGCACTTTGAGAGCATTGTCTGTGCAGACTCTATGGCAGCACGGGCGTTGCGTATGGACGCTTCGGCAGAGCGCAGAGAAGTCTGCGATTGCAAAAGCTCCATTTTGGAGACAGCCTCCTCATCGTATGCTTTCTTCATCGCCGCGCTCTGGCAGGAATAGAAGTCACGCTGTCCCTCTGCGGTGGTGAGAGATGCTTGCGCCTGAGTCAGTGCATCGCGATATTTCGTAGACTCGATCGTGAAAAGTACCTGCCCTTTATGCACATAGGCACCCGATGTGTAATTCTTGCTTAGCAGACGTCCTGAAACTTCCCCTACCACGTCAGCCCTTTGCGCGGCCTTGAGCGTGCCGGGATAATCCTTATGAAGCACCACCGAGTCGGTGGTGACAACGGCGACATTGACCGAAGGCGTGCCGCCGGCCATATCCTTATCGCTCTTGCGATGGCAACCGCCAACTAAAGAAACGACGATACACAAAAAAACGTAATACTTATTTTTCATAACTAAAAAATCAATTACCAAACTCAAAATAATGAATAATGAATAGTTAATAATGATTAATGAATAATTAATAGTTAATAAGTTAATAATTATTCATTATTCATTGTTAATTATTAATTAATTTGCCATCCTCCTCCAAGTGCAGTGTAGATGCTTACAAGGGCCGCAAGCTGTGAAGCTTGTGACTCGATGCTGCGGTTTTCATATTGCAGTGTGGAAGTCTGAGCATTGGCCACATCGCTGAAATCGCAAAGCCCTTGCTTATATCGGTCAGTCTGAAGCTCCAGTTCGCGCCGGGCATCCTTGAGCAGCATGCGGTCATAAATGAGCTGTTCGTTGGTCGCTTCCCATTGCGCCATGGCATTGTTGACCTCTTGCACCGCGGTCATGACTGTCATATTGTAAGTGTCAATCTCGGCAAGCATCGAAGCCTTAGCCTCGGCCACGCGTGCATTGCGTGCCATGCCGTCGAAAATGGTCCAAGACAGGGTAGGCATAATCTGATAATATAGCGAACCGCTACCAAACAGATCCTTCAGATTGTGAGCCTCAGTGCCGATACCAGCTGATACGGAGAGGACCGGTAGAAAATCTTTTTTGGCGATACCCACCTGTGCTGCAAGATAAGCGAGCTGCTGCTCGGCCTGCACAATGTCGGGACGGCGGCGCAAAAGAGACTCCGGGGTTGATGCGCACACCATGCCGGGAGCCTCCGGGAGAGGAGACGGTGAGAGCAAGTCGGTCAGTTTGTCGGGATATTCTCCCACTAAGGTGGCAATCTGATTGATTGAAGTGGCTATTTCCGCTTTGAGTGAAGGGAGCGATGAGCGGGTGCTTGTCACCACCATGCGTGCCTGCACCGGATCTACTCCCGGCACCAGCCCCACGTCGAAGCGTGTTTGGGCGAGATGCTGAAGCTTCTCAGCCACTTCGATATTTGCCTCCACCACTTGCTTTTGGGCCTGGGCCATGCGCAGGTTGAAATATGCCTTGGCAAGGTTGGAACATAGCGACACGAGCGTGGCATCATATTCAGCCTCTGTAACTTTAAGGTCAGCCTTGTCGGCCTTCAGTTTCGCA
The DNA here is from genome assembly GCA_910586175.1 of uncultured Muribaculaceae bacterium. Classification (GTDB taxonomy): domain Bacteria; phylum Bacteroidota; class Bacteroidia; order Bacteroidales; family Muribaculaceae; genus Lepagella. Next base: position 17,556 of record CAJUIJ010000019.1, read on the forward strand.
CGTATGCGTCCGAACACATCTATTTCCCAGTTCATCGTAAGGCCGAGGTTGAAATAGCTCATGGTCTGCGCGTGCCCCTTGGCACGCTGCATATCGCCAGAGGTCTGCTCTTGGCTCCACCCGGCTTTAACTCCAAGCGAAGGGTAATATCCTGCCTTGTCAGCACGGCTCATCTGTCTTGCTGCCTCTATGCGGTGTTGCGCCGCCAATACGTCATAATTATTTTGCACTGCCCTGCTTATCAACCGTTCGAGACATGGGTCTTTGAATAGTTCCCACCATTTGTCGCAATCGGGTGTGGTCTGTAGATAAGCCGGGTCGAGTTGCCAGCTTTCAGGCAGGGAGTCGCGTGGCGTCGCGTCTGATGAAGTCGGCGTATCAAGACTCTGCCCCATGGCCGCATTGGCGCAGGTGAACAGCAGCAATATGAATGTAATAAAATGTGTGTTTTTCATAAGTGGAACCACAATGATTTATATTAAAACCAATCTAAAATGATTTTGGTTGTGGTTGTAAAGTGAAATTTATCCGGGAATATAAGAACACACAAAACCTTTATCACCTCCAAAATGTTCTCACAATAAGAAAGTTTAACGAAATTTTACCATTATGAAAAACATATACGTCAATAAAATAGGATTCATGTTGCTATGCTTGATTGCTACGTGTGCGATGGAAACACATGCCGACACGCTGATGTGTGACGGTTGGAACCTGGAGTATCGGCAGGCCCCGGGTGGTGTCAAGTCTGACATTATCATAACCAAAGCCACCGGCTCCGGTCAGCTCGACCTCACCAAGCTGACCGGCTATCGTGTGATTGGTGCACTACCCTCCGCATTCGCTTACAACAGTTCGTTGACATCGATCAACTTGCCGGCTTCCATGACAACGCTCAGGTCTGAGTTGGCTGATGTGAGGCATCTGACCGGAGAAGGTGAACCCTATGCGGTTGGCCATAACATTGATGTGTCGAAGAGCATCGGCTTGATAGACCTTGATTACAACCTTAATGCCCAGCCGGTGCAGGTTGTGCTCGATGTGACTACCGACGGCTCGGCTGCAAATCAATATGGTTGTTGTCTGCTCGCCTCAGGCACACTCCCTTTTGAGCATGACGAATATGCCGGAGGTTTTCAGATTTTTATGGAGAATAATGAAGATGGCACTCAGACCATAACCGTTAAGGATGGCACTTCGGTGTCGGGCACGAAGTTTGACCACGCAGTCGGCAACGGCTGCAAGGTGGGGCTTTATTATAATCCGCATTACGGATTCCTGATGGTGTCGGTGAAATATGCCGATGGAAAGGTGGATACCGTAAGCTGCCGACCCGATTCATTCTCGGTCTCTACACTTTGTTACGGTTTGCCGAAGGGTGTAAATGAGAGTGTGTCGATCTCTGATGCATGCATGCCGTTTGCAGGCTGCTCCGGCTTGAAATCAATTACGGTGGAAGATGGAAGCGACACGTATGCCAACGGTGATGAGGGTGTGCTTCTCGATGCTGACGGCAGCTCGATTGCCGCATATCCTTACGGGCTGCTTTTCGACAAGGTGGTGCGTATCGGCTCTGTGGCAAATCCGGGCACATGTATGAGTGTGGATGCATATGATGAAGGGGGCTATCAAAACAGGAGTGCTACGTTTGAAGACCCCAACAAATATTTCGGCACAACGTTGATGCATCTCGAGGCCAACGACAACGGCACATGCAGCATACGTCACCTCAACACCGGCTTTCTGCTCGGCAGGAAATCAGACAATACGAGCACTACGCTCGATGTGGTGCAGGATGCCGTATATTCAGGCCAATTTGATTATACGTTAGTGCCCGGAAGTCCCTTGGAAGCCCGGTTTGTCTTCACCGATCCTTATATGGGTCCGGTCGGCTCGTTTGATGGCGTGTGGTGCATCACTGACGTGAATGGGAGTGCGTTGATGCAGCAAAACCCTGAAATTGCGGGCACTCAGTGCAGCTTCAGGGTGCAGCCGCTCGATGAGGTGATGGTGCCTGTAAACTCCAACGGAATGGCCTCTGTGGTGCTACCTGTAGATGTAGTGGTGCCCGAGCAACCAATCATGACAATGTCTGTGACCGGATTTGACAGCCGGTTGGATGCGTTGGTGATAGCAAAGGTGAATCCCGGCGATATCATAAAGGCAGGCAACGGTCTGCTCTACAAATGTTACTCCGGGGTAGGTTTCAATCTGAAGATATATTATGGTGACGAAACTGCGATCTCACCTGTAGGGAATATCCTGACACCTACATATTTGCAGATTCCACAGGCTGCTGGCACTAACTATCTGCTGTATAATGACGGCTATAAGCGGCAGACGGGCGGAAGTGTTACCGCCAACGCTGCTTACCTTTCACCATCATCATCGTTGCCGGCTACGGCTCTCTCTAAAGATTTCCTGAATATAGCATATTATATTTACACAGGCGTGGAAACACCGTGCACAGACTCTGTCACACCCGAAGATATGGAGTCCACACCCGCTTACGATCTCTCCGGCGTCAGGGTGAATCCGTCGGCAAGCCATGGCCGGATGATAATCCAAAACGGCAAGGTGCGCATCGGTAAATGATTTCAGTAACATACGGTACCGACGAGGGCGAGATATTCGGGCAGACTGCCATCCTTGCACCAAAGCAATTCGAGTCCAAGCAGTTCGGAGGCAGTCTTGGCCACATTGAATCCATATGCCTCGAGTGCGGGTCGCACAAGCTCCGGGTGGCGGCACGGCAAGCCATCCGGACGCGTGCATCCTTCAGGGCATAGGCAATTGTCGAGTTGCGCCAATCCCATGGCACGGCCACCCAACTCCCGCTCTAATCGCAGCAATTCGTTGCCGAGTCGTTTGGCCGGCACCGCAAGGAGTCCCTGGGCGAGTGTGACGGCATTGTTGTGATTGTCAGCCGCAGAATCGGCGTAAGTGTTGCGATGGGCAGGTATAATCTTGTAGCCTACTACTCGCACGCGCTCATACCTGCTGAAGTCAATCTCAAATTCGGGTGCTATCGGCGGACAGTGCCAGCGCTTGTCAAAACTGCTGCACACACGGCAGCAACCCATAAACTTCTCCACATCGCGATAATCACGCATGTAATCGACCATGCTTATCTCACCCTCCAGACGAATGATATTGCTCTCCATAAAATGTAAAAGAAATTTTAAGCCCTATTAGCCCTATTAGTCTTATTAGTCTTATTAGTCTTATTAGTCTTATTAGTCCTATTAGCCCTATTGGTCCTATCAGAACTGCTTGGGAAAAATCACCAGCAGGTTATGACGATTGAAATACTTGCTGAGGAAGCCGGGAAGCGCATCAAGGTCTGCGCTGTGGCTTATCGAGCCTTTGCGTGCGCCTACCACTACCAACAGGTCATCGTCGCCCACATTGCTCGAAAGCAAGATAAAATCGTCATATGATTCGAGAGTCTCGAATTTAACGCTGACTTCGGCGTTATCCTCTGTCAGGGCAGTGCGAATGAACTCCTGAGTCTCCTTAAACGAGATGAATGTGATGGATGCCTCGATGTTTGATGCAAGCATAGCCACACGCGACATCCACAGGTGAAATCCTGTCTCGTATTCTGCCTGTCGCGGCACCACCACCACGATGCGGGTCACAGTGTAGACCGGTATAAAGCAGCGTGACATGATTATCATGCGGTGTGTGGTGTCGAGCAATTGCTCCACCAGCGAACCGTAAAATGTGTCCACAATATTGGCCTTGCGGTGCAGACCAATCATAAACTCCGTGGCATCCTGCTCCACGCCTACATTACGTATCGCAGAGGCCACGTTCATGTCGAAACGGTCAAGCGGGCGTGTCTCCACCTCGAGTTCGTCGGCTACCCTGACAGCGCTCTCTACTGCCGATTTGCCCATGACGCGGGCACGGTTATCCTGACTTGTGCGCACATGCAGGAGCACTGCCGGCTGGCGGTTCAGGCGGTTGCGCATACAGGCAGCCATGCGCATCAATCCTTCAGATGTGAGTGGGTTGGATACTGCCACAATCTGACGGGCAAACTCCGTGGCACCGATATCCTCATGGCGCAGATCATCCTCTGTAAGGCTTATGCGTATCTTCTTTGCTGCACGCTCCGTAGATATGGAGGCGACTATGCAGCAGAAGAGTATCATCATCACCGCACCGTTCATGATATCCTCATTGAGCATGCCATGGTTGAAACCGATCATCGTGGCGGCGATGGTTGCGGCAGCCTTGCCGCTTGTCAAGCCGAACATAAGGTTGCGTTCAGCCTCGGCGAGCTTGAATAACTTCTGTGCAGCATAGGCTGCGAGCCACTTCGAGGCCAAGGCCACGGCGGTCATATTGGCTGCCACCCAAAGCATGTCCCAACCTTGCACTATTACCTTGACATTGATGAGCATACCTACACCTATCAGGAAATAGGGTATAAATATAGAGTCGCCGAGAAAGCGGATATTCTTCATCAACGCGCTCCGGCCGGGTATCATCCTGTTGAGCACAAGACCGGCGTAGAAAGCCCCCAATATCGCCTCAAGCCCAATGACATGCGCCAAAAGTGAGGCCACGAAGACCTCTGCCAGGATGAATATATATTGGGCCACCGGCTCCGAGTTGTGCTTGAAGAAGCGGCGTGTGATGAATGGAAACAGGTATCCTATCCCCAGGCAGTATATGGCCATGAGCAGCAGCAGCGTGGCGAAGGTGCCGGGGGCGAAATGCCCTGCCACGTGAGTCTGCACCACGCCGGCCAGACAGAGCAGGGCGAGCATCACAGCTACGATTGTGCCGCACACCGCTATCACGGCTCCCTTGGCATTCTGGAGCCCGAAGCGGCTCACCACGGGGTAGGAGACCAAGGTGTGTGAGGCATACATGGTGGCCAAGAGCAGCGAAGTGTCCCAACCCACGCCAAACGCGTAGCGTGAGCCGAACACACCGGCCACCAATGGAATCGCAAACGACAGGAGACCGAACATCAGGCCATGCCTGAAATTCTGTTTCAGATGGTACATGTCGATCTCGACAGCCGCCTGAAACATGATGTAAAGTATGCCAACTTCACCGAATATACGGAAGCTGGCATCACGTTCGAGAAGCCCGAACCCGTGTGGCCCTACAGCCATGCCGGCGATTATCATGCCCACGATGGGTGGAATCTTGAGGGGGCGGAACACAGCCGGCCCCAACAGGATGATGACGAGCACCAGCAGGAATATGGCTACGGGTTGCGATATCATATGGCGTTAAAAAATAATTCTGTGGCGTTGGTATCGGTGACACGTTCCACCTCTTCGGGACTAAGCCCGAGTGTGGAGGCTATGCAGTCGCGTATATATGGTATGCGTGAACTCTCGTTACGCTGACCTCGCTTGGGGGCAGGTGAGAGCCATGGAGCATCGGTCTCGAGGAGCATCTTCTCCAATCCGATTTCGGGAAGTGCCTCGCGCAGCAGCGGCGCGTTCTTGAACGTCACCACCCCGTTTATGCCGAACCAAGGGTCGCACACCTCACGGATGCGGCGCACATCCTCGGCCGTGCCGGTGAAGCTGTGGAATATCAGTGGAGGCAATTCTCCCTCTACCGCCTGTATCACCGTCAGCGTATCTTCAAGGCCCTCGCGACAATGTATTATCACGGGGAGATGATGCTTCTGCGCCCAGCCGAGCTGCAAGGCGAATGCTTCCATCTGGTCGCGGCGAAGCTGCGCTGCGTCGGCATCCGGGTCATCGTGATAATGGTCTATACCCACTTCGCCTATCGCCACGAATCCGCCCGGAAGCATGCTCTCCATCCGGCTCAGGGTCTCGCGCCAGTCAGTACCCAAGTCGGTGGGGTGAAGTCCAAGCCCTAATGCGGTGTTGTCGGGATATCGGGCATGCAGCCGCTCCATGTCGGGGAGGGAGTCGAGGTTGACGCATGGAAACACCATACGCCTCACCCCGGCCTCTATTGCGTCGGCCACTGCCTGCACCCCTCCATCCTCATAGGCGTCGGGCATGTAGAGATGAGTGTGGGTGTCGGTCATTTCTTGCGTCCGGTGAGTTTGTCGAGAAGTGCACGGAACGGTTCTCGGGTTTCCTCGCTGAGGCTCGTGCCTTTGAGTGCCTTCAGCGCTTGCTTGCTATATTTGGCAATGGCAGAGCGGCAGGTTTCAGACACGTTCATGCGCTCATACAGGCGGGTTACAATCTTGACTTTAGAATCGCCCGGAGCCAACTTCATGGCCTCGCGCAGAGCCTCGGAGTCTGGGGTGCCGGCCTCTAATGCTGTGAGCAGCAGAAAGGATTTCTTGTTGTTGTTGATGTCACCGCCGATCGGCTTGCCGAATGTGGTGGAGT
>CAJUIJ010000020.1 GCA_910586175.1 uncultured Muribaculaceae bacterium
CGATCGCGCTCCACGGCACCCTGGGGCAGACGTGAGAGCTGGTTGATCTTGGCCGACACGAAGAGCATAGCAGAGCCATTCTTGCAGGCTGCCACGCAGGCACCGCAACCGATGCAGCTCGCAGAGTCCATGGCCTCGTCGGCCTGTACCTTCGAGATGGGGAGGTCGTTGGCATCCTGTGCGCCACCGCAGTTGAACGACACATAGCCGCCTGCCTGCTGAATCTTGTCGAATGCGTTGCGGTCTACCATGAGGTCCTTGATTACAGGGAACGCAGCCGAACGCCATGGTTCCACAGTAATGGTCTCGCCGTTGGCGAAGCGACGCATGTAGAGCTGGCAAGTGGTGGCGCCTGTAGCCGGTCCGTGCGGGTGACCGTTGATATAGAGCGAGCACATGCCGCAGATACCCTCGCGACAGTCGTGGTCAAACACGATGGGCTCCTCGCCTTTCTCGATCAGGGTCTCGTTGAGGATGTCGAGAGTCTCGAGAAATGAAGTGTCGGGCGTGGTCTCGACTCCTGTATAAGTCACAAATTCGCCCTTTGCCTTAGGGCCTGCCTGACGCCAGACCTTAAGATTGACTTTCATTATATTTTCTTCCATAATTCTCTTTGTTTATGACTTATAGTTACGGGTCTGTACCTTGATTGCCTCATATTCGAGAGGCTCCTTGATGAGCTCGGGGGCTTTGTCGTCGCTGCCTTCATACTCCCAGCATGCCACGTAGAAGTAGTTCTGGTCGTCACGTTTAGCCTCACCCTCTTCTGTCTGATATTCAGTGCGGAAGTGGCCACCGCAGCTCTCGTTGCGGTTGAGCGCATCGTAGGCGATAAGTTCGCCCATCGTGATGAAGTCGTTGAGACGGAATGCCTTGTCAAGCTCAATGTTCATGCCATCACCCACAGTTCCGGGGATGTAGAGGTTGGTGTTGAACTCCTCGCGGATACGCTTCAGTTCGGCGAGTGCGTGCTGCAGTCCCTCCTTGTCGCGTGCCATACCCACATATTCCCACATGATGTGGCCGAGTTCCTTGTGGATTGAGTCGACACTCTTCTTACCCTTGATATTCATCAGACGGTTCTCCTCGTCTATGCACTTCTGCTCTGCAGCGTCAAACTCGGGTGCGTCGGTCTTGAAGTGGGGCACAGAAATCTGGTCGCTCAGATAGTTCTGGATAGTGTAGGGGAGCACGAAATAACCGTCGGCGAGGCCCTGCATGAGTGCGGAAGCACCGAGGCGGTTTGCACCGTGGTCGGAGAAGTTGCACTCACCGATAGCGAAGAGACCCTTCACTGAAGTCTGGAGCTCATAGTCTACCCAGATACCACCCATAGTGTAGTGGATAGCGGGGAAGATCATCATCGGGTTGTAGTAGTTCTCACCGTCAGAGCCGGTGTTGGCGAGTTCGCCGGGGTTGACGTCGGTAATCTCCTCATACATGTCGAAGAGGTTGCCATAACGCTGGCGCACCACGTCGATGCCGAGGCGGTTGATAGCCTCAGAGAAGTCGAGGAACACGGCGAGACCTGTGTTGTTGACACCGAAGCCGGCGTCGCAACGCTCCTTGGCAGCACGTGAAGCCACGTCGCGCGGCACGAGGTTACCGAATGCCGGATAGCGTCGCTCCAGATAGTAGTCGCGGTCGCTCTCAGGTATGTCGCTACCCTTGATCTGACCACGCTGCAGTTTTTCAGCATCCTCTTTCTTCTTGGGCACCCAGATGCGGCCGTCATTACGCAGTGACTCTGACATAAGGGTAAGCTTCGACTGCTTGTCACCGTGCACGGGGATACAAGTGGGGTGAATCTGCACATATGCGGGGTTGGCGAAATAAGCGCCCTTGCGATAGCAAGCCATTGCAGCCGAGCAGTTGCAACCCATTGCATTGGTAGAGAGGAAGTAAGTGTTGCCATAACCACCGGTGGCGATTACTACGGCGTGAGCTGCGAAACGCTCGAATTTGCCGGTCACAAGGTTCTTGGCGATGATACCGCGTGCGCGTTCCACACCATCCTTGTCTTTGATGAGCACCAGCTCGTGCATCTCATAGCGGTTGTAGCTCTTCACCTTGCCGGCCTGAATCTGGCGGTTGAGCGAAGAGTATGCGCCGAGAAGAAGCTGCTGGCCGGTCTGGCCCTTGGCGTAGAAAGTACGGCTCACCTGTGCGCCACCGAAAGAACGGTTGGCGAGCAGACCGCCATATTCGCGTGCGAAAGGCACACCCTGAGCCACGCACTGGTCTATGATATTGTTAGACACCTCGGCAAGACGGTACACGTTAGCCTCGCGGGCACGGTAGTCGCCACCCTTCACGGTGTCGTAGAAAAGACGGTATATGGAGTCACCGTCGTTCTGATAATTCTTTGCAGCGTTGATACCACCCTGAGCAGCGATCGAGTGAGCGCGGCGGGGGCTATCCTGGATGCAGAAATTGAGCACATTGAAACCGAGTTCGGCCAGTGTGGAGGCTGCCGAGGCACCTGCCAGACCTGTACCCACCACAATCACGTCGAGTTTACGCTTGTTGGCAGGGTTCACGAGTTTCTGATGAGCCTTGTAGTTGGTCCATTTCTCAGCGATAGGACCTTCCGGTATCTTCGAGTCTGCCGGATTCATCATTCTAACTTTCATTGTTTCCATATCGCTAATCAATTGGCTTGGCCACCCATGACAGGAGGCATTTGGTTATTCGGTTGGTTGTCAGCACTCTCGAGGTAGTCGAAGAATTTCACCACGCGGTCGAGCGCTTCTGCACGTTTCTTGAGGTCCTTCACCTGTTCGGCCATCTCAGGATTGCTCTTCACATATTCCTGACCTTCGGGAGAGCTGAGCTGATCGAGCTGCTGGTTGAGCTGTGCGCCCATCTGACGCAAGCCCATCGACACGTTGCCGTAAGGTGACATCTCGATATTCATGGCGAGCTGAGTGGCATCTGCACCAAAGTCTCCCTCAATCATAGCAGGAATCATATCCTTGTACTGCTCGCGGAGAGTCTCGTCAGTAAGGTAGAATTTGTCGTGAGCCTTGACAGTGAACACTATGCCTTCGGCAAAGAAGAGGAGCACCACGATGGTAGTCCACCAGCAGGCGATCTTCTTGAGACGGGGCATCCAGTTGGTGTTATTCCAACCCACTGACTGGAACATTGACCACATGCCGTGGTTGAGGTGGAACCAGAGTGCGATGAAGCCGATGCCGTAGACGATAAGGGTCCAGGGAAGCTCAAACGCCTTCTGGATGAAGAGTGTTCCGGCAGCAGGCGGGATAGAGCCTTCGCAGCCCATCACCTCCACGAGCTGCATCTTGGCCCAGAACTGGATCATGTGCACCACGAGGAATGCGAAGATTACGATACCGAGCACAAACATGTTCTTAGAGCTCCATTCCACATTGGCGGGACGCTTGGAGATAAGATACGCATGGTTGCCGCGTGCCTTGCGGTTTTGCAAGGTGAGCACCACAGCGTAGATGATGTGCAACAGGATGAACAGTGCCAGACCTGCTGAAGCGATCAGGGCATACCAGTTGGCGCCCAGAAACTCGCAGACCATATTATAGGCTGCGGGCCAGCAGATAGCCACCGCGTTCATCAAACAGTGAAAAGTCACGAATAGGACGAGCACGGCGCCGGTGATGGCCATGACGAATTTACGTCCTACAGAAGAGTTTGATAACCACATAGCTGTTTTTGAATAGTGTTTATAATTTAATTTAAGAATTTCGTGTTTCTGCCGATTGATTGCATATGGTGCATTCGCCCGGCGCTTCATGGTGCAATGCCAATGTGAGGATACAATGTCATTGTCATGTCCTCGCCCCGCTTTTTTGAGTTTCCGGTGAAGACATCCTTTGAATTTTGCAAATTTAACATTCTTTGTGCAAACGAAAAAATTTATAAGGTTAATTTTTCAGCGAATCATCCAAAATCCACAAAAAAAGGCAGCAAACCACGATGGTAAGCTGCCTTGGCATAAATGTGTTCCGTACTGGATTCGAACCAGTGACCTCTACCGTGTGAAGGTAGCGCTCTAAACCAGCTGAGCTAACGAAACATTTATTTTTATTGAGTCCTCTTTCGCTTGTTGCCATTCATCTGCCTTCGGATTGACTTTTGATGACTTTTAAGCCTTGACTCAATTGCGAGTGCAAAGTTAAGGCTTTGGTGCGACATTTCCAAATTTTTATTCAAAAAATTATAATGTAGAGTCAACTGGCAACTGCAAAATTAAGCAATGTAGAGTCATCCGGCAAGCCGCCGACAACAATTCAAATTGCAAAAGATAGTGATTGTAATGGTCTAAAACAAATCTGAATGCGATCCGGTGCGTAGCATAAGTAGAGTAAGTTCAGTGTCGTTTTGCTCCCACACCATCAGCCAATCGCTATTGGGGCCGCTGATATGACATTCCCACATGCCGATATATTTGCCCACAAGTTTATGAGGCCGATATTCTTGTGGTAAAGTGCCGGTTTCGACAAGGGTTTGAATAGCCAATTTTAGTTTGTCGAGAGGTAATCCCCGTTTTTTCAAACGCTTGTAGTCCTTCTTGAAACTTCCAGAATATTCAATTGAATAAGCCATTGTGTTAGTTTGGGTCAGCGGACAGGAGCGGTTGGTATCCCCCCATGAGCATCGTGGTCAACTGTAAAGTTTCGATAGTCGGTACATGAAGAACTTGATGTCTCCGACACCGCGGAACTGCGTTCGGAACGCCTTTATTTTGGCGTTGAACGATTCTGCCGATGCGTTTGTCAACCTCTGCTCGAAGTAGTTGATGATTGTTGTGTTGTGATTCTCAAAAGTTTCAAGCACTTTGTTGAACTCGCGGTTATCGAACTTCTCGACATCGTTATACCACCTTGCCAGATTAAGCCTTGCCTCACCGGGTATGGACTTTTTGTTGAATATGTCAACCAGGTCAAGGTACAGTGCATAAGCCTTTTCCAGATCGGGAAATTTTTCAAAAAGTATCTTGGCCCTGACAGTCTGTTGTTCATTCCATTTTGACTTATGTTTGAGAATGATATGACGGCTGCGGGCCATTATCTGCGGCATGGTCTCCCCATTCTCCATAAGGCATGGCGTCCATTGCCCCAGTAAATCACGCTCTTGCCTGTTGCGGCATGCCTTACGTTTTGCCCTATGCTCTTTAATCGCTTTATTCTCTTGGTCAAGCACCTCCCAGCGGTGGCGGATACGCAGTTGATCAACCGCCTCGGACATAAGCTGCTGCACATGGAATCGGTCGTTCACCAACTTTGCTGCAGGAAATGTCGTCCTGACAGTCAGCATCATAGCCGAAGACAAATCGGTTGTTACCGTCTTGACTTCCAGTCGTTTTTTCAATGGAATTTTCTTTAGGAGGCTACTGACCGCCTCCGAGGACACCCCTTTGACCATGGCGGCAAGCGCACCTTTGCGGCCATGGGCGGCCTTGTTAGTCAGTATAGTGTAGACATCGCCATTGCTAAGGCATGTCTCGTCAAGACTCATGTCCCGACCGATGTTGTCGGGGAAGAGGACATACTCTTCGGCATGCTCCAGTTGGTCCCAACTGCGGTAGTCGCTCAACTTCTCCTTATACTGCTTGCGCAAGGTCTGTCCGTTCACCCCGTTGCGCTCTCCCAACGTCTTGATGCTTACGGGGGTGTTGTCAATCTCCCTCTTTTAAAAAAAGAGCGAACTCCTCATTGAGCTGCGTGCTGTCGTATTCCGAAAGGTCCCAGTTGTAACTGAATATCTCGCCTGTTGTCTTGTCAAGCCATTTGCGCTTGCGTACATGCAACCATGTCGCCCGTCCGCGTATCGGATAGTCCTGGATATTGTGATACTCGCCAAAGCCATATGAGATTACATTGGAATTTTTCTTGTCCTCGCGCATCTGGACCTTTTTCTCATCGAGCCAGATATCAAACCGGGTATCCGTCTTCTCAAAGCGGTCTATGTCAAAATTGTCTACGATTACGGATGGCAGTATAGCCCTTAATAACTGTTCTGGTTTCATCCTGCAAAGTTAATCATTTTACAGTTAACTACGATGCTCATGGGGGGAGGATACCAACCGCTCCTGTCCGCTGACCCGTTAGTTTTCAAGCTGATTGAACAAGTCTTCAACATTTTCAGCATGGTATACTCGGCCACACGCCACATCTTCAAGAGCCTCATCGAGCCTGGTCTTGCGCTTGCGTGCGGTTTTGGAAATTGTCACGCTGTCAAACTTCGCAAGAAGTTTCTTTATCAAAATAGCATCCTTGGGGTTGCTGATTGTCAATGTCAACTGTGTCATATTAGAGAGATTTTAATGTAAAACAAATGAAGGCGGGAGGATAGTTCTCTCGCCTTCTCCGGTTTTGTCGATGGTGATCCATACTGGATTCGAACCAGTGACCTCCTCCCTGTCAAGGAGGCGCTCTAAACCAACTGAGCTAATGAATCGGTTTTTGTCGTGAAGATTTTGTTGGTGATCCGGCCGCGATTCGAACGCGGGACCGTCTGCTTAGAAGGCAGATGCTCTATCCAGCTGAGCTACCGGACCAATCCGCGCAGCGGCTTGTCGCTTTGCGGTGCAAAATTAAGCATTATTTTTGACTTATCCAAACTAAAGAGCCCGTTTCATCAATTTTTTTGTGAAACGGACTCTCTTGACTTTGTCAAGTCGTATCGTCTTGGTCGATTAGATTTATCTTGTCTCAATTAGCTTGATAAGGCTAATAGGCCTAATAAGGCTAATAGGCCTAATAAGGCTAATAGGCCTAATAAGGCTAATAGGCCTGATAGGGCTAATAGGCCTAATAAGGCTAATAGGATAGGCCTGATAAGGCTAATAGGCCTAATAAGGCTTATTGGACTGATGCCTGATGAGACTAATCCTCGTCCTTCATGTTGTGGAAGACGTTCTGCACATCTTCGTCATCTTCAAAGCGTTCGAGGAGCTTCTCGATGTTCTCACGCTGTTCGGGAGTTACTTCCTTATAGTCAGTGGGGATGCGTTCGAACTCCGACGATACAATTTCTATGCCCTTGTCTTCAAGATATTTCTGTATGTTGTTGAACTGGTCGAATGCGCCGTATATCACCCATTCCTCTGCTTCGGGGTCCGCATCGAGTTCGGCATCGAAGTCCATAAGCTCAAGCTCGAATTCCTCCACTGCCGAAGGATCTGCCGGTTTGATGTGGAACACGCTCTTATGGTCGAACAGGAAAGAGAGTGAGCCTTGGGTGCCGAGCGAGCCGCCATGCTTGGTGAAATAGCTGCGCACATTGGCCACGGTGCGTTGGTTATTGTCGGTGGCTGTCTCCACCACGATTGCGATGCCGAAGGGGCCATATCCTTCGTATACTATCTCCTTGTAGTCGCTTGCATCCTTGTCGGTAGCCTTCTTGATAGCCCTTTCTATGGTGTCTTTGGGCATGTTGGCTGCCTTACCGTTTTGAATCAGCGCGCGCAGACGGGGGTTCATGTCGGGGTCGGGACCTCCGGCTTTGGCGGCTATTGTGATTTCCTTGCCGATACGTGTGAACGTGCGGCTCATGTTGCCCCAGCGTTTCAGCTTGCGGGCCTTGCGATATTCAAATGCTCTTCCCATTATTTTGGTTTTTTATTATTTTTCCCTGTTTAGTTTTTGCTTCTTTGGGGCGATTGGAAATCGCCTTTCCATTTTTGGGGCGATTGGAAATCGCCTTTCCATTTTTGGGGCGATTGGAAATCGCCTTTCCATTGCTTAGCGCAGCTGTGCACCGAGTTTTTCCACAGCTTTCACGATCTTGCCCATCACGGCATCGATTTGCTTGTCGTTGAGCGTTTTCTCGTCGTCCTGCAGTTTCATCGACACGGCGTAGCTCTTCTTACCCTCGGGAAGGTTCTTGCCTTCATACACGTCGAAGAGCTTCACCTCGCGCAGCAACTTGCGCTCTGCACCGCGTATGGCAGCTTCGATGTCGGCAAATTTCACGCTCTTGTCCACGAGCAATGCCAAGTCGCGGTCCACAGGCTGTGTGCGGGGTATCTCGGTAAATGTCACGGTGCACTTTGCCACCTGCGAATAAAGAGCCTTCCAGTTAATCTCCGCATATACCACCGGCTGCTCTATGTCGAACTTCTTGAGCAAGCTCTTGCGCACTATGCCGAGAGAGCATATATGTTTGCCCTGTCGGGTCTCTATGTCGAGTTTGGCGGCGAATATCTCATCGCTTCCTTGAATTTGCTTCAAGGCTGCTTGATTAAGTCCAAGACGGCGGAATATATTTTCGACTACACCTTTGAGGTCATATACCGATGTCTCTTCCGCTTTGCGGTTCCAGCCACCGGGCGTGGAGCCTGTCATCCATATGCCGAGCATCGGTGTCTCGGAGTATGGTGCCAACGGACGCTCCTTGGTCGACTCCTTGGTTGGGTCGAATTCGTACACGTTGCCATATTCATAGAACTTCAAGTCGGCAGCCTTGCGGTTCACATTATGGGCTACTGACTCCAGACCTCCGTAAAGCAGTGTGCGTCGGAGCACAGAGAGTTCGCTGCTGAGCGGGTTCATAAGCTTGACGCATCCGGAGAGGGGGAGAAGTTCTGAGTCAGTGTAATAGCCTTGCGAAGTGAGGCTGTTGTTGAGAATCTCGCAGAATCCCTGGCCGGTGAGTTGCTCAGCTATGAGCTGCTGCATCTCGTGAGAGAAGTCGGTATCGGTGCGTTGCGAGAGGTTGATATGAGCCTCTGTCTGAATCTCGACATTATTATAGCCATATATGCGGAGCACCTCCTCCACGATGTCGCAGGGACGGTACACATCCACACGATAAGTAGGCACCTTAAGGTGCAGCACGTCAGTGTTGTCAGTGGGAGTCACCTCTATTTCAAGCGCACGCAGTATAGTCTTTATAAGGTCAGCAGGAATCTCCTTGCCTATAAGGTTGTTGCAATATTTGAGTGAGAAATCGAACTCTGCCGGTTCTATATGGTTGGGGTAGATGTCAGTCACATCACCGCATATTTCGCCGCCTGCGAGCTGTTGTATCAGCACGGCAGCGAGCTTGGCTGCATAAACTGTGATATTGGGGTCTGTGCCGCGCTCGTATCTGAAAGAGGCATCGGTGGATAGGCCATGTCTGCGGGCAGTGCGGCGCACACGCGTCGGATTGAAATATGCACTTTCGATAAAGACCGACTTGGTCTGTTCGGTCACGCCCGAGTCGAGACCGCCGAACACACCGGCGATACACATAGGCTTCTCCGAGTCACAAATCATGAGGTCAGCCTCGCTGAGCGTGCGTTCCACGCCATCGAGTGTCGTGAACTTTGTGCCTTCCGGGCAAGTGCGCACCACAATCTCCTCTCCGGCCACATGTGCAAGGTCGAAGCAGTGAAGAGGCTGGCCAATGCCGAGGAGCACGAAGTTGGTTATATCCACGATATTGTTGATGGGACGTTGGCCGGCACTGATGAGCAGGTTCTTCAGCCATTCGGGCGATTCTTTTACCTCCACTCCGCGGATTGTTATGCCTGAATATCTCGGGCATCCCTGACTATCCTCCACGGTTACCTTCACGGCGCCGTCGGCACGCGAAGGTGCGAATGCCTCTACTTCGGGCACAGAGATTTCAGGCAACTCCGGAGCTCCTTCGCCCTGAGCAAGTTCACACCATTGCTTGGCCTTGAGGTCGCGGGCCACGCCATAATGGCTGGCTGCATCCACACGGTTTGGGGTAAGCTCCACTTCCAGACGCCAGTCGCTCTCCACATTGAAGTATTCCGCAGCCGGAGTGCCGGGCTTGACGTCCTCCTCAATCACTATAATACCATCGTGGCTTGTGCCGAGGCCGAGTTCATCCTCTGCGCAAATCATGCCCATAGACTCAACACCACGGATCTTTGATTTCTTAATCTTGATTTCCTTGTCGCCGTCGTAGAGCAGTGTGCCGACGGTAGCGACCACTACTGTCTGACCGGCAGCCACATTGGGGGCGCCGCAGACAATCTGCTCCGGTTTCTCTCCGCCCAAGTCTACAGTGGTGATGTGAAGATGGTCAGAGTCAGGATGCTCCACACAGGTCAGCACCTTGCCGATGACCACTCCCCGGAGACCACCCTTGATGCTCTCCACCTCTTCTACATTGTCACACTCGAGACCCACCGATGTCAGCACGGCGGCCAGTTCCTTTGCGCTTAAATCGAAATCGATGTAACGTTTAAGCCATTTATAAGAAATATCCATGATGCGATCGCAAATTTATTTCGCAAATTTACAAAAAAAGTTTGACATAGAGCCAACGTGACGCATATTTGTCAACGCTCTAAGCGGCTTGGCGGCGGCTTGACTCATGTTTTCATTTGAAAACGGGAAACTCGATGCGGAATGTTGTGCCGCGTCCAAGTTCCGAGTCTTTTATATATATGCGTCCGCCGTGATAGTCTTCCACGATTCTTTTTACGAGAGTCAATCCGAGTCCCCAGCCTCGCTTCTTGGTGGTGTATCCGGGCTTGAACACCGTTTTGAAGTTCTTGCGGGCAATGCCCTTGCCGGTGTCGGCCACCTCAATCCATGCACCACTTTTGTCGGAACCGGTGGTGATGTCGATGCTTCCTTCTCCTTGCATGGCGTCGACGGCATTTTTGGTGAGGTTTTCCATAACCCATTCAAACAGCGATCGCGAGATTTTCACGCCATGGTCGTCATCGCTGAGATGCAGTCTGATTGACACCCTGCTTGACACCCTGCTCTGCATATATTCGAGCGAGCCACGCACCGTCTCGTTCAGATACTCGAGCTGCATGTCGGGCTGCGAACCTATTTTGGAGAAGCGGTCGGCTATGGTGGACAGTCGGCGCACATCCTTGTCGAGTTCAGATGTCACTTCCGGCTCCACACCGGCAGCCTGTAGATATTCCACCCATGCCATGAGCGACGATATCGGTGTGCCGAGCTGGTGTGCGGTCTCTTTGCTGAGTCCTACCCACACGCGGTTCTGCTCGGCGCGTTTGGTGTTGACAACCGCTAAATATAGTATCACCGCCAGCACGAGCATTATGGCAATCTGGATATATGGATACATACTCAACCCCATCAGCAGGGTCGAATCTTCATAATATATATACTGGCTATTGCCGTCGTATAGGTCAACCCTTATGATGTGGTCGTTGTGTTCGGCCAAGTCAGCGAGCGAATGCTTGCCTCGCACTTTGTCGAGACGCTTCTGCAAGAATTGTTTGTTGCCTTCGGATAGCTCATAAAATAGCGACTTGTCGCTGTCGGTCTTGTCGGGCAATGAATAGTTGCGAAACTCGGAGATGTTGCCGTCAGCATCGCTTATCATCACCGGAATACTGTTGTTCTGGGCTATTATGGCGAGCAGGAACTCGATGTCGGAATCCACTCCGGCCTTTGCGAGCTGCTGGGTGGCGCGTGCCCATATGTTCATGCGTTCGCGCTCCTGAGCCGCCATCTCCTTGATGAGGCTGTTAGATATCAGCAGGAATGTCACGATGACGATTGCCGCCACCATAATCACCAGCGTGCGGCCTGCACTCATTCTCCCTCTTAGTTCCACAGGCTTTATGTTTTAAAAATCGGCGATGAACCGTGCCACGGAGTCGGATGTGTTCGGTCCGATTATTATGTCGGCAGCCTCCTTCACCTCAGGCAGTGCGTTTTCGACAGCCACTGCCACATCTGCCACCTCCATCATGGGAAGGTCGTTCACGTTGTCGCCGAAGCAGACTATGCGGTCGGCACCGGTCTGCCCGGCAAGCCGGCGCACAGCGTTTGCCTTGGTGGCTCCGGCTGCGAAGGCCTCGAGTATTCCGATTTCCTCTCCATATATGTCATGATAATACTGGGCCTTGACTCCCTCGAGGTGCTTCACCATTTCATATGCTGACCGAGCCTTGGCATCGGGCAGCATGGTGTAGAAAAGTATGGTGTTGTCGAATGTGGGCGGGAGGGTGTCGCTGCCGTCGTCTGACAAATGAAATTTCTTATACGGGCTGTTGATGCGCTGCTCGTAGAAGAGCTGCTGGATAGGCGTGAGCCGACCGCAGAGGTGATAGATGTTTATCAGGTCATCATCACCAAGGGTGAACATGTAGGTGGAAGTGTGTGAATCGCGGTATATGTCGACCAGCTTTCGCGACACTTCTTCACGCATGCGCTGTATGTGAGAGTAATGACCTGTTTTGAGATCAAACATCGCTGCACCGGTGATTACGATGGCCGGTAGTCTCAGATCCACTTCTTTGAGTATCGGCACCACTGTGGCCGGAGTCCTTGCGGTGGCGATGCTGAACAGTTTCCCCTCGGTCACAGACTCGTTCAGAAGGTTTATGGTGTTGCGGCTCAGCATGGCGTCGGGCTGTAGCAGCGTGCCGTCAAGATCGCTTACAAACAATGTCTTCATGCCTTATATTCTGTATATTGCACGTCGCTCACCTGCTCCTCGTATACGATCTTGGTGGTAAATCGGTCACCTATCTCGGTCTCGTTGAATTCCACAATCTCGGAATACTCCACATCTACGGCCACGCTGCGCAGCAATGCGGCTGCGCTCTGTCGGGGGGCCGAATGGCGGCGTTGGTAAGATGACGCGCCGCTTTTGCGCTCACCGCGTGCTGATGTGCCGTCGGCTGCAGCCTCACGGCGGCGACGTTTCTCTTCCTTGCGCGAGGGCATGCCCATCATGCGCCGCATTGCATCCTCGGCACGGTTGGCCATAAATTGCCCCACCATGCGCGACACAAACTTCGAAATCCAAGGCCAGCAGACCAGGACGATTATAAATATGATTAATGCGATACTCAATTTATGCAGGTAAGCTAATTATCGAATCTTAAAAAAGTCAATTAAAACAACTTCATAACTCATAACTATGACTTAATTCTTACTATCAAAGAGTCCGTAGAGTAGATAGGCTATAATCAGCCACATCAATCCGGGCACGCCCATACACGCCACGAGTACAATTGCAGTGACGATAAGCAGCCAGCGCAACGCATTCCCTTTCCAACCCCAGGTCTTGAACTTCAGAGAGAATAGCTTAAGAGGGGAGACCATGAGCCAGCTCTCCACCACCAACGCAGGCACAACACACCACCATTGGCTCAGGCTCTCCATGCCGGAGAGCATCAATGCTGAATATCCTATCCAGAAAATTGCGTTGGCAGGTATGGGCAAGCCTATGAACGAGGTGGTCTGCCGCGTGTCTATGTTGAACTTGGCGAGACGCAATGCACCAAACACCGGAATGAGCAGTACGAACCAGCCTGTCCAGCCGGGAGCTCCCGAGATTTCGAGAGCATTATACATGATAATGGCCGGTGCAACACCGAAGCTCACGAGGTCGCAGAGCGAGTCGAGTTCCTTGCCGAGATTGGAATATGCATGGAGCAGGCGTGCCATGAAGCCGTCAAGAAAATCAGCCACGGCCGCAATGCCAATGAAAATCCATGCCCACCGGTAAGCGGGAAGACCCCACAATTCGGAGGCTCCCTTGGAGGCGCATATTATCGACAATACGCCTGACGCCACATTCATGCAGGTGATAGCGTTGGGGATATTGCGTTTTATAATATTCATAATCAATCGTTTTTAACTATTGCCAAAGGGGTGTGACCTCCTCGGGTTATATCACCGATCTTCAGCAAAATCCTGGCGTCGAGCGGCAAGTAAATATCCACCCTTGATCCAAACTTTATGAACCCAAGGTGGTCATCTATGTCGGCCTTTTCGCCCGGACAGGCATACGTCACGATGCGGCGGGCCATGGCCCCCGCTATTTGTCTAACCACAATACGGCATCCATTGTTCATTGTGATGCCGATAGTGCTTCGCTCATTCTCCACACTCGCCTTGGGGAGGTATGCCGAGAGGAAACGTCCGCGATGGTGTGTCACATAGTCAACGGTACCATCTACCGGAAACCAGTTGGCATGCACATTGAGCGGTGACATGAACACCGACACCATGATGCTATCCTGCTTGAGCCATTCACCCTCATACACGCGCTCGATGGCAACCACCTTGCCATCGACCGAACTGACCACACAATTGTCGCGTTTGCCGCGATAGTGGCGTTTGGGGCAACGGAAGAAATTGAATACGAACATATATATCGTAAACGATACAGCCGTCAATATGCCCGGAATCACATATGGGGGCATGAATAGCCATACCGGCACATTAAGTGCCAGCAGCACGATGAAGAGAAGTATGAGGATATTGGTGCCTTCGCGATGTATTTTCACAATTCCAATCTGTTTTTGAAATTTCAGTGACCGCTCCCTTTTTAATGGACGCTTGTTTTGTTTCAATTTGCAAATATACACAAATTTGTCGGGGTGTGCAAAAAAAAGTGCCGCGCGTGATTCACGTGCGGCACTTGTATTGCTGATAGGGATGGTCAGGCACCCTTTGGGGATGCTCCGACCGTGGGAGATTACTTGATAATGATGCGGCGCACTGCGTAGCCGGACTCGTGGTTTATGCGCAGCATGTAGACCCCGGGTTCGAGCGCGGGAAGGTCAATCTGCGTCATGCCATCGAGGTTGTCGGCTGTGAGCACGAGTGCGCCCTGCATATCGAATAGTTCGGCACTGTATCCGGCAATGCTTGTCGAGATGTTGAGCACATCGTGCGCCGGCACCGGATATACCTTGACTGCATCTGCCAGAAGCGATGTGATGCCGCTTTCGTTGGTCTCAAAATTGATTTTCACCGGTATGCGCAGATATTCGGAGCGCCCCTGCTGTGTAGCCTTGGCCATCAGCATGAACGGTTCGTCGGCATATTCGCCGCTTGCGCCGTCTATGTTTACGAGGCCCGGAGTGGCTGTGTCGAGGGTCGCGATGTTGTCGGGCGATTCTACCGAATAGGTCATTGTGCCCTTGGCCGGGTCATATTCGAAGAGGGCGTTGAGGTCGAGCGTACCGATACCTTTGTCTACAACCGTCACCGTCTGATCGGAAGTGTCACGCCACGGGCATGCCTCGCCCACGTTGTCAAGGCAGAAATATGCCGGTGTGGTCATGCTGATGCCGTTTTTCTTCGTGCTTTGCAGTTCGAACCAAAGCTTATTGACCTTGCCTAACGGCGACAGGTCGAGCCACTGCCATGAGTCGAGTGCGTAACGGTCCACTTCATTGTCGGCGCGGTAGTCAGCGAGGTAGAAGTCCACGCTGCCCGTGCGTTTTGCGTCGAGCAGGCCTGTCACCGTAAGTTTGAACCAGTCATCTTTGGCAAATCCGCCCTTGACACTGCTGAAGCCGTCGCCGTTCTTTATGCAGTCCATAACCCATGCGGAGTTGGTCACCCACATGCCCTTCACATCGTCGCCGTCGGTGTTGTTGGTCACTGTGAGATATGTGGCTCCTATGTATGAATCCACATAGGCGACACCGTAGGTGGAGCTGCCTTCTACACCGGAGCCGACTGAGCTGTTGTACTGGTCCTTGATTTCGGTGTAACTGGTCGAAGTCAGGTTGGCGTAGGAGAAGTGACCCCAGTATTCATAGCCGTCGTAGTTGTCGTGGTAATAATCGAATGCGAACGATCCGGAGTAGAAAGGCTCATTGGTGTCGTTGCCTCCCCAGTAAGATTCGGAGGGTATGTTGAGGTCCTCGAAAGTTGCCATGTACTGGTTGCCGCGCACATCTATGTTGATTTCGTCGAAGGCCTTTTTGCCACGAGCGTCTGTAACGGTGAATCGGTAGGTCATGGAATGAGAGAGAGTCACGGTGACGTCGTTGCCGTTGGCGAGCACTTTGCCGGTCTGGTCCGTCCAGCAGTAGGAGAGTGGCTCCATGCCACCCGATGCTTCTGCAGAGAGTGATATTGTCTCGCCCTCGTTGCCCACGGTCACGTCTGTTGTGGTTATCTCAGCCACAGGATTGGAATAAACCGGTTCGGACGAGAGTGTGGTGAATGAGAGTTCGGCGATACTTCCGGCATCCTCTCCCAGACATGAAATGAGCTTCACATATACCTTGTAGGGAGTGGCTTCATTGAGGCCGGTTATGGTTGTTGTCGCGGGCTTGCCGGTGTGAAGTGTCAGCGACTGAGCGTCAGTCCATGCTTCGTCGGCAGGTGTCGCATCGTCGGCCCGCAGCACTATGTAAGTCGCCACCGAAGCCTTGTCAGCGCAGAGGTTGAGGCGGGCCGAAGCGGTGGAAATGCCGTCGATTGCCGGATAGTTCTCGTTCCAAGCCGGCACGCCGGTCTGGTCGGCATATTCATAAGCTCCTATTGTGGGGGTTGTGGCATTGCGTGGGTTGCCGAGCAAGTCGGTTGCCACGTAGTCCAGGGGCTTGGCGGTCATCAGGTTGCCCGGGATGCGGAGCTCGCGCATGTCGTCGCTGAGGAAATTGGCTTTCTCGGCGATGCCGATAGGCTGGCCTATCGCAGTGGCTGCCGCATCTATCGAATTATAGTCAGTTGGGTTCATGATCCAGATTTCGCCGGTTGTGTAGAGGGCGTTGTCGGAGATTGTCAGTCCGGAGAGTGAACCTTTGGCAGTGCCTCGTAGGGCAGGCCCTCCTGCGTTGTTCTGGAGCAGGTTGTCGACGAGTGTCGAGCCGGTCATGGCCGCGCTCATCATGTATGGTGACGAGTATTCGCTGCAAGGACCTGATACCACGATGGTATTGTAGGCAATGTCGGCGCTCTGCAAATCCGGGTCGTTGTCATAGAAGTTCAGACCGTAGATGGTGTGGTTTGTGCCTTCTGCTCCCCTGATGTGGATATCGTTGTTGAATATCCTCTTGTGTGAGGCACGTGCCGACGATATATCTCTCACGTAAACGGCATAGCCGTAGCTCTGCGTTTCCTGAGTGTCGTAGTTTGTCATATATCCCACGGTTAGGTCCATGATGTTGTCGGCCAGGACCACATTGCCCGTGCATCGGTACAGGTCGATATTACGGAAGTCTGTGGTCTGAAGAGTACCGTCGTTGACGAACCTGTTGTCGCGCACCACAAGACCGTCAGCCACCCCCATGGCCTGGAGCGCCTTGCTCGACTGGTTGACAAATGTGTTGCCGATTACGTTGACGTGGTGGAGCATCATCGGGTAGTTCAGGTTGGTGATGCCGGTCACGGAGAGACCGAGGTAACCTCCTTCAAGTCGGCTGTTGCTGAGGGTGAAGTAGTTACAGTTTTTGTCGTGCTGTTCGAGATAGTAGGTGTATATAAGCGTCACTCGTTCTTCGTAAATGGCAGCGGTATGGCCGGACACCACGCAGTCGTCGATGGTGTTGTGCAGGCAGCCGCCGGTGAGCTTGATTATGCCGTCGCACTTGTCGGCCGGTGAGGTCACGGTTATGCTTTGCAGGGTTATGAAGCTGGCGCCGTCGGCAAATCCTACCACGCTTGAATATAGATTCTGGTCAGGCTCTCCATATTTTATTACCACTTTGTCGCGGTTTCCGCTTTCGCTGCGGAATGTGACGCGGTTCGTTTCGGAAGCTCCGGGGATTGGAGTGAATGTGAACGCCTCTTCGTATATGCCGTCCTCGATGAGCATGTCGACAGGTCCGTCCACTCCGATGTTGGATAGGTCGCGTATGGCTGCGGCGAATGTGGTGTAGTCTGCTTTGCCGGAGGTTCCGATGGTGTAGTCACCATGCATGCCTGCCCTTACAGAAGACGATGCCGTGATTTCGGTGTCGATTTCCGAAATCAAGCCACCTATGGTGACTTCCGTAAGCCTGGCCTTGAGTTCAGTGCCGACTTCCTGTGAGGGGGCCACGTCATATGTAAGCCAGAAGTGATATGTGCCTGCGTGCGGGAAGTTGTACTCGCCGTTGAAGTCAAGACTTTGCTGGCCTTCTGCCGGGGATATGGATTCTCCGAACTGAACAGGACCGAGGAACGTGGGCTCGGTGCCGGTGGCCCAGACTTTGGCCTCGGCTATGGCCTCGGGGGCTGAACTGGCGGTATCAAACTTGATGTTGGTAAGGTTGAAGTTCCCTCGTTCGCCGTCCACCTGCACCTGGACGTGCAACATGCGATTGTCTTGCGAGCCGCTGTACACCTGTGCCGAGGCTGCCGATTCGGGAGTCACCGAAGAGAGGGTCAACGGAGCCGGCGTGAATGCTTCGACGCTGATTTGCCAGCCGTCGTCGGTCAGACCGTAGCTGCCGGTGCGGAAGCGTGCTGTCAGCGCTCCGTCGGCCGTAGAGCTGGTGGCATCCTTGGGTTCAGATTTGTCACCGTAGAGTTTCTGAAGCAGGTTGGAATCGTCGGTGCCGCTACCGTTGTAGATGTAAAGCTCGTCGTTGTATCCGGTCTTGAAACTGATGAACTTCATGCGCACCACCTTCGACGGGTCAGCGGGTTTGAACACTACCGAGCCGCTGTAGTCGCGGGTGTAATAAGCATCCGGACCTCCGTTGTCGCAGAATATGAAAGGCTCGTCAACCTCAACTACATCATCACCGTGGAAGAGGTATATGTTCTTGGTGAGCCGCACGCCTTCGGGGTCGGGAGTATTTACGTCGACATTCTGTCCGCCTATTTTCATGGAGATAATCTTGGCGTCAACCTCATGGTTGTCACTTAGTTTATCTTTCATATCGAATGCGAGCCAGAGGTAGTTGTCGTTCTCATTGAGCTTGAATGAGTCATCGGCAGGTTTCAAGGTCACCGATGCTGCAGCCGGGGCGGAAGCCACCGTTACGACAGGCTGCACATAATCCTTGTTGGAGCCGCTCGAGATAAGTTTGACTGTCTCGACCCACTCTTCGCATCCTTTCAGGTCTACGGTGAGTTCGTCGATTGTGAGGGGAGACTCGGCTCCCTCGGTGATTACGTCGAGACGAAGCACCTCTTCTTCGATTCCGGAGGGATAGAGATCCTTGTCGGAGGCCTGGATTACATCTACCTCACGCACGGCCATAGGTTGGCTCTTATATGGTACTGCTTCTGCTATAAAACCGTCAGAAGTGGAAGTCCCGCGATTGCCGTTGGTGTTGAAGAGGATTGTCAGGGCCCCAGAAGGGTCAGTGGAGCGTATCGACGTGCCGATTTGTGCGGTCTGGTTATTCTTGTCTGCCTCGAAGAGTACGGTTCCGGTTGTGCCGGCACCGTTTATCACCTTGAACTTCGGGTTGCTGCCGTAGGAGTAGCTTGGAAATCTTATTGCCAACTTCGAGAATGTGAGCTGGGTCATCGCGCCCTCCACACCGGGACGGATTATTATCACTTGGTCGCCCGGTATGTGGTCATATCCATAGTATGAATAATCGGAAGGTTTGTTGGAGACCTCCCATTTGCCATAAATTGTGACATCTTGGTTGCCGGCATCCGATACCACTTTGTTGTATATCTTGCGGCTTACAGTCGTGCCGTCGCCTTCATGGCTTGCGCCGCCGAGCACAGCCGATGCTATGGAGAGTTTGATATCCTGGTCGTTGAGTGCCTTGTCGCTTACGTTTGCGAGCACCATCAGTATGTTGTCGCCCTCGGAGAGTGCGAGCGGTTGGGCAAGCGTGAAAGTGATTTTGCCATCGCTTTCGGTGGCTGTGGCGAGTACTTTGGGGGAGTCTGATGCTGTAGCGAGAAATGCCGTATCCACAACTCCCGGTGTGCCTGTGGAGGCGAGGGTGAATGAGTCGAGCGTGAGCACCGGCTCGGTGTTGCGGGTCACGATATTTACTGTGGCCATGGGCACTGCCTGCGCACCGGCCCTGACAGTCGCTTCGGAAATGCCGGTCATTGCCATGTCAACAAATTCCATGGCTTGTGGCTTGAACAGACTGACCTCGGCTTCGAAGCCCTCACCGGTATATGAGGTTCCGTTGTCGCCGAATTCCACTGTCAGCGCACCGTCGGGCGATGTGGAGTGGATCAGTGCCGTGTCATCGCAGCGAAGTGACATTATGAGGTTGGCCTGCGAAGTCTCTGTGCCGTTGTATACGTTGATGTATTGCCAATATATTGTTCCTTTGCCAATTTTTATCTTGGTGAAGTCAATCTGCACTTTTTCACCCCCAACCGAAGGTATGAAAGTCACCTTGCCTGAAAGTTTGGACGATACATCCCCATCGGGTCCACCATCATCATAGAATGCGAGCGCGGTATGGTCGACATATATGGTCTGCTCTCCGGGATTGAGACATACGATCGCCGGATTGGAAATTTCTACGGCATCCGCAGCACTGAATGGGGTGACGCCGTCGGGATGTGCCGTTGTGGTGACTTTGTCGATTACGACCTTGACCTTGTCGCCGACCTTGGCTGTGCCGAGCATGTCGGTCGCGAGTGTATACCAGTTTGTGCCGGAGGAGATTTCCTCGTCCAGGGTGATCAGGTATCCATCTTCGTCGGCGATGATGGTTGTCTCCAGAGGTGTGGCGCCGGCCACTCCGTCGCGGCCGTCGGCATATAGCTTCACAGCCGTCGGGTCAATAACATCTTGGTTAAGCGGCAGAGAGAAGTGAATGCCGGTGATGTGGTCGGGGTTCATCACGCCCTCTGCATTTATAGTGGCGTGCGCCAGGGGTACATTTGTCTTGCTGCGGGGGGAAGCGGCTACTCCGGTATAATCAGAGGCCGCGCCTGTGATCTGCATGTCGGTAAGCGTCACGCATTTCACCTTGGCCACCCATCCTTTGCAGGCTTTGGCATAACGCCAGAGTACGCCCACTCCGAGAGATCCGTCGGAGGCCGTGGAGTGGTAGGTAAGGCCAGAGAAGGTGCCGTCGAGAGTGGCGAGAATTTCACCGTCGGGCATCAGCATAGACCCGGTCACAGAAGAGTAATTGGTGGCCCATGCAAACTGATTGCCGGGGTCCGGGTCGCCGGAATACACCAGCACTTTGCCCGGGTAAGAAGAACCGTCGTTTCTGATGTCGATGCTCTCGAATGTGATTTGCACCGACATCCCCTCTTGGGCAGGCTTGAACACTGTCAGGGAGTGCTGGTTGTTCGAACTGTTTGATGCAATGTCGTCGGTTCCCTTGAAATCATAAAAGACCAGTTCACCGTTGGCCGGAACAGTTACGGTCTGCCGGCCGAACTGCAACTGCGTGACGAAGCCTTCATCCTGCGCCCATAAAGGCACGAGATGAAGCAACGACAGCAGAAGCAGTGAAAACAGAGTAAATCTGTGTTTCATCGCTTTACTGAAATTTAAGGTTAGTAATTATTTTAAACAGGATGAATCCTTTCATGTCTTTCCTCGAGACTTTAGGGTTAGCGAAGGCATGGCAGGTCTTCTGACTTATTGCCCGGTGTGGCGCGCCTTCCCGACGGCTTGTGACACTCGGTCTTATGGACCGGTGTCTCAGCATAGTCAGTGGCATTGTGCGCCATCCGTTCACGGCAACTTACAGCAGCGGGACTGTCCGGGATTCTCACCCGGTTCCCTTTTAATCACTGCGTGAGTGAACCAATGCGTGGCAAAATTAGCGATAATTTTGGAATTTCCAAAATTAATGAGCAGTACTGTTGCTCTTGCCGCGGCCCTGCATAGGATAGTTGCAGAGTGCGATGTGTTAAAATTAAGCCCAAGTGTTAAAAAAGTGTTTTATAACATATTATGGAATCTTTACGGAACAAAAACTGTAAGAGCCGGGTTATATAATTATAGAATATAGAGGTGACTTTTTGCAACTTCATTTTGTGAAAGGTTAATACAGATATAAAAACCGTAGGGATATGATACCATACAGACACATCTTCATTTGGGCCGTACTGACGTTGCTGGCCGGTGGGACGGCTCAAGCCGTCGGCTTTTCCACTATGAGCGTGGAGGAGATATCGACTCTTATTGACATGCAGGGCACTTCAGACTCGTCGATCCACTCCGCGAAGGAGGCTGTCACAGAGATACCGGTACCTGTAAGTCTGACCGCCGGCGACATGGTCTCGAAGGTGTATGGCGTGGTGGATCCCAATGTCTGCAAGGATGAGTGCGTGCATCAGGCACGCACGCTACTTGGTGTCTCTCCGCAGGAAGATGTTGACGCTCTTTGGCTTGAGTCTGCCGACGGGTTTGTGGTGGATTATTATGGCATGCGCCCGCAGGTCAGCGCAATGGCTCGTTATGACAACGGGTCAGAGCGTAAGGGAGTGGCAGACTATGGCTATTTCTTCCTATTCCCTTATACGTCCGACACCAAGGCGAGCAGTATCAGCAGCCAGTCGGAATTTTGCGGTTCGTTGCTTCAGGAGATGTACGATAGCGGCCTGGCGCTCGACCTCAATACGGCCACCGATGATCTCTTCGAGGCAGTAGGCGAGCACAACGGCAGCCTTGTGGATGTGCGTCTTCTTGACGACAAGCAGCAGACCGGCGATGGCCGCTTTATCCTGATTCTCAGCGTGGAGCCTTACGCCTTCACTGAATGAAATTAAGACATGGTCGCTTCGCGACACATATCCGGCTTCGCCGGAACATATTTCCTTTAATTCCTTTAATTCCTTTAATTCCTCGTGAAAATTTTGTTTCTTCGGCAAGTATCGCACAAGGAATTAAAGGAAATAAAGGAAATTCGCTACGCGACCTCAAACTAAGCTGCATCGCGAATAGGAATGGAACGGCGATTTCCAATCGCCACTAAAGTCAAGACATATGTAAGGTTAAAGGCGATTGGAAATCGCCTTTACATTTCAGCTCCTGTATAGAGACCACCTTTAACAACTGCATTTTTACATTAATCCAAAAGACGCTGCATCGCGAACTGGGGGAGGAGACTCCGTCGACGACCACGAAGAAATATTACAAAGCAAGTTTGAAAGAGCGTGAGCCGGAGGCGGTGGAAGCGCGTACAATCACGATGCTCGCAAATAGACTCACCCTCCAAGGAATATCCGTTGGAGTCAATCGTCAACCGAGAGCCGTTACTGATTTCAATTTGATTGAATGTACTTCTTGCCTTTGCGAATGTAAATCGACCCTGGCGAGACTGATTTAATTTCGTTACCGTACAGATCAAAAGTCTTTTCTGAATTCTTTTCAGAAATTGAAGATTCTGTTATCATTGATACTGATGATAGGTCCGAACCGTAAATAATCTCTCCATTCTTGTTAAGTACGCACCATAAGTTGAGCCTGTCGAATGTAGTGTCCGTGAGTAGACCACTCATTATCCGAGGATCCATGTCGCCAATAGTACCGCAGCATATGGGGCCTATGCCCTCTATGAATACCAAATCCTTAGAAAATGCATCATCCAAGTTTGAAAGTGTAAATACTTTGCAATCTGTTCCCTCGATTGACCGGCTTTCGCAAAGTTGTATTTTAGGGTCATTTGTCTCAATTGCCCATGCCTCTTTCCATGGCTGCGAGAATGGATTTGATTTCCAAGTGCAACCATCGGCAAGATTCCAGTCATAGATTTCTATCTCGTCATAGTTGGTAGCGTCTGAATCCGTATCTATTTTCTGCGCCAACTCACCGTTTGCCATAAGCTCATATATCTTGCCATTTTCCTCGCGGAGATAATATAGCGTTGAATTCATATCCTTTTCAAGATAATCATCCGAAAGACCATTATTCGATTCGGAGTAACTATAAGTGCGCGACTTTGTTATGACAAACCCGAAGTAAGACTTGTCGTCAACCTGAATTTCAGATTGGAACTCGCAAAAATATAACACTGGTTTAGCTCCATGCATACCGGAATACACCCATACCCTGTCTCCACGCACAGTATCCGTAGCACCCATTACAGGCAATGTGCTGCTTACAACTCCTCCTGCAAATATCAGGAGAGATAATATATATTTAGTTTTCATTGTTTTAGATTTATTCTTAATTTCAGGCAAAACTCGAATTATTCATTTTTAGTTATTCATTACTTTGTGGTCGTCGCCGGAGGCTCCTCTCT
>CAJUIJ010000021.1:0-15063 GCA_910586175.1 uncultured Muribaculaceae bacterium
GCACCACGCGTCGCAGCGAGTCGCACTCGGCAAAGGCGTATGACTCCAATTCAGCCACACTCGACGGCAACACAGCATCGCGAAGCTTGGTGCAGAAGCTGAAAGCATTCGACCCCACATGAGTCACCCCACGTGGCACTTCGATGCGCCTGAGTTCTCCACAATATGCAAAAGCATGAGCCTGTATATCGCGAACCCGCACCGGAGCCTCAAACCGCACACTATGAAAGTCCGAACGCCAGCTGAAAGCGTCCCGGCCTATCACCTCAGTGCCGCCGGGTATCACCAGAACCGAGTCAACCACCACCCAGGTTCTCCCCGAAAAAGCATGAAGACTCAAAAATAAAAAGAACAAAATCCCTAAAAAGCGACGCGACATACCAAAAATTATTTAGGGGGCAAAATATCTTCAGGCTTGACCGAATCGACGGCTGTGACAAGCACCTTGGTATCGCCACGCCACGGCATTCCCACATGATAGCGGCGGTAATGCACCCTGACAGGCAAGTTGGCATAGTGCATACGCACCATATCGGCTGCCACTGACGGATCAGTCGTGCTGAACACGAAGTCCGACTCATACACCCGGGTCGTGTCCATCAGGTTCTTGTATGGCAGAAGCACACCCTCGAATGTGGTGAATACTTCCCCCCGCTTCTCAATATTATCAATATAGCCCGACTGAGTGGCCTCCTGCACATACGGATGAAAGCACCTGAGCCAAAGCACCCACAGCAAGCCGGCCACTATGCCCGCAATCAGCACCCACGCCCACAGCTTCCAGTTGACGCGTCCCGATGGCTTCAGATGCTCAAACTCATCTTCCGGCTCTTCCCAATAGCGGGGGTCATCGGGTGTATAGACCGGCTTCTTCGGCTCCTCCACCTTCTCCGGCACCTCGGAGTTCTCAAAGAAATCCTCTTTCTCGTTATCGTCAAAATTCATATATCTCTTCTTTATTGGTTAATATGAATTAATGAAGTTAATACTCCTAATAACTCACAACTATGACTTAGCACTTCTTTTGCGTCCCGACACCGAGATATAGATCATCGTGTAGATGCCGAGCAGTATCAGCATAACGGTCTGTCCGGACCATTGCAGCATCGAGAATGCAGTGCCTTGCGCATCGCTGATGCCATACACGGCGAGGCCGAACATCACAGCGATATTCCACGGGCCCAGACCGCCGTTGCTCGGCACTGCCATACCGATCGAACTGAGCACAAATGCCACCAAGCATGGCGTAAGTCCAAACGCAAGGCCGGGTTCGGAGCAAAGCTCACGGGTGAAGGGAAATGCAAAAAACGCCACATACAGCTGCACATAATAGCAACCCCATATGCAGAGCGTATAGCCGATAAATTTCCACTTGCCATGCATCGTGGCTATCGATGCAAACCCTTTCCACATCTCCCCGATCCATTGCCTGGTCTTGGCCACGGGGCCCAAGTTGCGCCCCAAGGTGAAGATGGCCCACACCAAGGCCACACTCCCGAACACTACCGTCCATGTCCAAGGATTCTTGAAGGTGTCCACAAGTCCGGCCCCGATAGGATATTTCACCAAGAAAGCCTCTATGGCCGGCGTAGCCACCACAAATGTGAGAAGCGTGAGCAGCAGCACTATCAACGTGTCGGAGAGCCTGTCGGCCACCATCGAGCCGACCACCGTGGTGAATGGCTTGTGCTCCCTGCCGGCTATGTAGCTGCAACGCCATATCTCACCGAGACGCGGAAACACCAAGTTGAGCGCATAAGTGCCGAATATAGAGCATATCAATGCCATCAGGGGTGGCCTTATGCCGAGGCTGCGGAGCTGTATCTGCCAGCGCAATGCCCTGAAGATATGGCTGAACACGCTGATAACCATCGCCGCCAATATCCACCAATAGTCCACACCATGCGTCACTATCTCCCACATGTCGGAGAAGTTCACCTTCTTGAACATGTAAGTGACCAACAATATAGTGAGTGCCAAAGGCAACAGCCAGCGCACCACATACGACACTATCTTCTTTACATTAACCATCACAGCACAAATTCGATTTCCTTAAACATATATTCCCCGCTCTGCCCCGTCGCGACATCGCTGACCCTCAATGGTCCGAGTGCCGACACATCCTCTATCACGCCTGCAAACTCATGGGCATCACCCCGCCGTCTGAAAGGGTGCACGCCCTCGCGGCGCCAAAGCCGCGACTTGAACTCCGAGTGCATCTGCCGGCGAGCATCCGCATCGCCAAGCGCATTGAGCCGACGCTCCAGACTCACTCCCACTCCGGCTGCCACGCGGTTGAGCACATACTCCTCGCCGGTGAGCTGTCGCATCGACACCGGATTAGGCGCATCACTTCGGAAGTCTGTCTGGTTCACGTTGAGCCCCACGCCGATACGTGTCTGCTCTATACTGCTACCCGTGAGCGAATGCTCTATCAAGATACCCGAAATCTTACGGTCGCCCACATATATGTCGTTGGGCCATTTCACCTCAGCCTCTATACCTTCGTCGCGAAGAAAATCGGCCACACCCAATGCCACAGCCTCGCTTATGGCAAATTGCTCCACCGGAGCGACCGGCAATCTACGCGCCAGCAGGGTGAAGGTGAGATTTTTGCCCGGCTCTGACTCCCACGAATTGCCGCGCTGGCCACGGCCCGCAGTCTGCGAATGCGCCGCAACCATCGTCATGTCGTCAAGTTCCTCGCCATGCCGCGACACGTAACTGTTGGTCGAGTCTATCTCTTCAAGTATTATATATTTCATCGTCTGTCGTTTTGGGTTACACGGCGATTCTCAATCTTCCACGCTGATGACACGCGTGCCATCATCTTCCACCATTATACGCACCACCACGGTGTCGTCGGGCAGAAATGCCTCCACATTGCCGGCCCATTCCATCAGGCAGAGAGCATCCGTATCAAAGTAGTCTTCAAGCCCTAAATCAATGGCCTGCGCCACACTGTCGATACGATAGAAATCAAAATGGTATATACGCTTTCCATCCAAGGTCTCATACTGGTTCACGATGCTGAACGTAGGAGACGTGACATCATCCTCCACGCCGAGCACTCTACCTATGGCCGCAGTCAGGGTGGTCTTGCCTGCCCCCATCGGCCCCTCGAGCACCACGTGCCGTCTGTCACCAAGAGCGGCGAGAAGCTCTCGCGCAGACGCATCTATGTCGCGCTCATCTTTTATGTATATTTCCATGTTTTTTCACTTAATCATGCAAATTTAGCGATTTTTTGATTAAATTTGTTGTTTGAATGGTTTATATATCATTATTGACCTTCTTTTTCTCTCGCCTCCACTTTTTTTTCACTCTAAAAACTAATGAAAACTCACCCCGCTGCACACCAACAATCGTGGCCAAGGCGGGGCTACAGTTTACCTATTAAAAAAAACATGGGAAAAGTCATGATTATCGGCGCCGGTGGCGTCGGAACCGTAGTGGCGCATAAGTGCGCCCAGCACCCCGAGGTGTTCAGCGAGATTGTACTTGCATCGCGCACCAAGTCGAAATGTGATGCCATCGCCAAGAAGGTGGCCGAACGCACCGGTGTCAAGATTCTCACCGACTCTGTCGATGCCGACTCTGTGCCTCAGCTTTGCGAGCTCTTCAACCGTCATCATCCGGCACTCGTCATCAACGTCGCCCTCCCCTATCAGGACCTCACCATCATGGAGGCTTGCCTGCAGTGCGGCGTGAACTACCTCGACACTGCCAATTACGAACCCAAGGATGAGGCTCACTTCGAATATAGCTGGCAATGGGCTTTCCGCGACCGTTTCGAGAAGGCCGGACTCACCGCCATACTTGGCTGCGGCTTCGACCCCGGTGTATCTGCCGTCTTCGTGGCTTATGCCGCCAAGCACCATTTCTCTGAAATGCGCTATCTCGACATCGTGGACTGCAACGCCGGCAACCACGGAAAGGCTTTCGCCACCAATTTCAACCCCGAAATCAATATCCGCGAAATCACCCAGAAGGGCAAGTATTGGCTGGATGGCAAGTGGGTGGAGACCGAAAACCTCGAGATACACAAGCCGCTTAACTATCCCAACATAGGCGAGCGCGAGAGCTACCTGCTCTATCATGAGGAGCTGGAGAGCCTCGTTATCAATTTCCCGACTATCCGCCGCGCCCGTTTCTGGATGACTTTCGGTCAGGAATATCTCACTCACCTGCGCGTAATCCAGGATATAGGCATGGCCCGCATCGACCCGGTGATGTATAACGGACAGGAGATTATCCCAATCCAGTTCCTCAAGGCCGTGCTCCCTGACCCCGGTTCGCTCGGAGAGAACTATACCGGTGAGACTTCGATAGGCTGCCGCATCTCCGGTCTCGACAAGCAGGGCAAGGAGTCAACTTATTACATCTACAACAATTGCTCCCACCAGGCCGCATATCAGGAGACCGGCGCACAGGCCGTGAGCTACACCACCGGTGTGCCTGCCATGGTAGGCGCCTTGATGTTCATGACCGGCAAGTGGGTGATGCCCGGAGTGCATAATGTGGAGGAATTCGACCCGGATCCGTTCCTCTCAACTCTCGCTGAGAATGGACTCCCCTGGCACGTCATAGTCGACGGCGACCTCGAGTTTAACGACTGATTTGAAATCTCATATGAAATCCTACATCCCGTTTTTGACACTCGGCGCCCTTGCCCTCAGCGCAGTGGCTGCCACCATGCCTGCACCCGGCTCTATCTCTACATCCGGCAAGTCTACCCTCATAGGCACCGACAATGGCACTGTGGCCATAACCCCTATCACCCCCGATATTTTCAAGGTGTCGCGCATACCCACCGGCACCCGCTCCTTCAGCTTCCCCCGCTCTCAGGCCTCCGTGCTTTCTCCGGATAATGACGGCATAGCGTGGTTTGCCTCTCCCGAGGAGGTGAAGTTCTCATCGGGCAGCCTTACGCTCCTCGTGGACCGCAAGTCGGGGCGCACCCGCTTCATCAACGCCGAGGGCGACACAATCCTCGCCGAAGCATCCGGTGTCAACAATTCAGGTGACATCAAGACCATCTCGCTGCTCAACAATGTGGCCCAGAATTTCTACGGCGCAGGCGAGCGCGGCCATTCTCTTTGCCTCAACGGCGACACCCTCTCGATGTATAACCGTCAGAACTATGGCTACACAGGCTCTGACCCGCGCCTGTCGCAGATGGGCATATCCACCCCCTGGCTCGTGAGTGACGCCGGTTATGGTGTCCTCTTTGACGATTACAATAAGGCGCAGCTCGTGGTAGGCAACGACTCTATAGTCTATTCTTCCCGGACCCCGAAGTTCCTCAGCTATTATTTCGTGAACGGCAATGGCTCTCTGGCCGAAGCCACAGGACAGTTCGCGCGACTAACCGGCAACCAGCCCTTGCCTCCTTTCTGGACATTAGGCTATATCACATCGAAATATGGATACCACAACGAGAAGGAGACACTCGGCGCAATCGACTCGCTCAAACAGCGCGGATATCCTGTAGACGGCGTAGTGCTCGACCTCTATTGGTATGGCAAGGAGACCGACATGGGCCGCCTCGAATGGAATAAGGAGCAGTTTCCAGACCATAAGCAGATGCTCGACTCTCTGCGCGGCATGGGTGTCAACACTGTGCTTATCAACCAGCCTTACATCAACAAGATCGGAGCAATCGACAATTATAACACCCTGGCGGAAGCAGGCCTTCTCGCCAAGGACAAGGATGGCAATGTGCATGACGTCACGACATGGGTCGGCGACGCCGGCATGTTCGACATGGCCAACCCCAAGACTCAAGCTTGGCTCTGGAACCGCCTCAAGGGCCTGACAGCCGAAGGTGTGGCCGGATGGTGGGGTGACCTCGGCGAACCCGAAGTGCACCCTCTCACCATAGTGCAAGCCAATGGCGAGACTGCCTCACAGTTTCACAACGTATGGGGCAATATATGGTCTAAAACCATTTATGACGGCCTGCGCAAGGATTTCCCCGACATGCGCCCGATGCTGATGATGCGTGGTGGCACCACCGGTCTGCAACGCTATTCGGTATTCCCCTGGACCACCGACGTGTCGCGCAGCTGGGGAGGCTTCGAACCTCAGGTGAAGCTGATGCTCAATTCCGGTCTCTCAGGTCTCGGATACATGGGTTCTGACGTGGGCGGCTTCGCCGTAGACCCCGCCGACCCCTATCAGCCTGAACTATATGTGCGCTGGCTCCAGATGGGCACTTTCTCGCCCATGCTCCGCACACATGCCCAGTTCAAGCCGGAGCCTTACCACTATCCGCAACACAATGACATCATACTCGATTTCGTGAAGCAACGCTACCAATGGCTCCCTTATAACTATACACTCGCCTACGAGAACACCACCAAGGGACTGCCGTTGGCACGACCTGTAAATTTCCATTCCCAAGGAGGCACTGACCCGGCAAACATCACCGACGAATACCTCTGGGGCGAGGATGTGCTCGTGGCACCGGTCTTCAAGAAGGGCGCGCGAGCTCGCAAGGTCTACTTCCCCTCCGGAAGCAAATGGTATAACTGGAACAACCATGCACTCACTTACAAGGGAGGCACCACCGCAACAGTCAAGGCACCGCTCAGCGAACTTCCGATGTTCATAAAGGCCGGCAGCTTCATACCGCAATATATGCAGCCAATCGAGAATGTGGGGCAATATGACCCGAGATTCTTGACAATCACTTACTTCCCCGATGCAGAGGCTTCGGAGTTCACACTATTCGACGACAACCGCAAGAGCCCCACCTCACTTCAGGATGGTGAATATCAACTCACCACATTCAAGGCATCGAGAGAAGGACGCAACATCCGCTTCGACGTGACAAGCGAAGGAGCATACAAGGATATGCCTGAGATGCGACTCTTCACCCTCGAGATAGTGCAAAGCGCGAAGCCAAAAGCAGTGCTGCTCGATGGTCAAAAACTGATGGAGGTATCCACCCCCAAGGCAATGCGCAACGCCGCCTGGGCCTACCACCCGGCCACCCGCACCCTCTCAGTGGCCTTCCCCTTCGCCTACAAGCCAACAACCCTGACAGTAGAGCAATAAAACCAATAAGCCGAATAGGGCTAATAGGACCAATAAGGCCAATAGGACTAATAAACCAGAAAAAATATTAGCCCTATTGGCCTTATTAGCCCTATCAGCCCTATCAGCCCTATTAGCCCTATCAGCCTAAATAAAAAATTATTGCACAAACGTCAAAATTATGTGCAAAAATTGCGGAAAAATTTCTTTATTAGAATATTTTGATTAACTTTGCATTCTGAATCAGAGTGTATACATACGAAACCTGAAAATTCAGACATTGTAACCCTCTGATTCACAACGCATGCACAAACCCCAACAAGGTTTACAGTGGCATTCTGCAAAGAAATTCAATTAATAACTTAAAAAATTTATACGACATGTCTGACATCGAACAGAAAGTAAAAGAGATCATCGTAGACAAACTCACAGTAGATGAAAACGAAGTAACTCCCCAGGCTGAGTTCAATAAGGACCTCGGCGCTGACTCACTCGACACTGTAGAACTCATCATGGAATTTGAGAAAGCTTTCGACCTCAACATTCCCGATGCAGACGCAGAGAACATCAAGACTGTGGGCGACGCTATCGCATACATCGAATCACACAAGGCATAATCCCGTTAAATGGAATTAAAGAGAGTAGTAGTAACAGGTCTCGGCGCACTGTCGCCCCTCGGCAATAATGTTGCCGAAACATGGGAGGCAGCAAAGCGCGGCGAGAGCGGTGCCGCTCCCATCACCCACTTCGATGCATCGAAGTTCAAGACGCAGTTTGCCTGCGAGGTGAAGGGATATGACCCGGCAGCTCATTTCGACCGCCGCCAGATGCGTCAGCTCGACCTGTACGCAATGTATGCCCTCACTGCCGCTGAAGAGGCCGTGAAGGACTCCGGTATCCTCGCCGAGGGAGTGGACCGCGACCGTGTCGGCGTGATTTTCGCCGCAGGTATCGGCGGCCTCCACACTTTCGAGGAAGAAGCCGGATATTTCGCTCTGCATGGCGACGAACAGGGTCCTAAATACAACCCGTTCTTCATCCCAAAGATGATTGCCGACATCGCAGCCGGGCATATCTCAATGCAATATGAGTTCCGTGGCCCCAACTATGCCACTGTCTCTGCTTGCGCCTCTTCCAACAATGCCCTGATTGACGCCTTCAACATGATTCGCCTCGGCTATGCCGACGCTATCGTGGCCGGCGGCGCAGAAGCTGCGGTATTCCCTGCAGGTGTGGGTGGCTTCAACTCTATGAAAGCCCTCTCCACACGCAACGATGACCCCAAAACCGCCTCACGCCCATTCAGCGGCTCTCGCGACGGTTTCGTCATCGGCGAAGGTGCTGCTGCCCTGATTCTCGAAGAGCTCGAGCATGCCAAGGCTCGCGGTGCCAAGATTTATGCAGAAGTGGCCGGCGGCGGAATGAGCGCTGATGCTTACCACATCACTGCAACTCACCCCGAAGGCCTCGGCGCCAAGCTCGTGATGCGCAACGCCCTGAAGGATGCAGGCATGAAGCCCGAAGAGATTGACTACATCAACCTCCACGGCACTTCAACCCCGGTTGGCGACCGAAGCGAAGCCAAGGCTATCGTCGACGTGTTTGGCCCCCATGCTTATGAGATGAACCTCAGCTCCACCAAGTCTATGACAGGCCACCTCCTCGGTGCCGCTGGCGCCCTTGAGGCTGTGCTGAGCGTCAAGACTATCAACGACGGCATAATCCCCCCCACCATCAACCATGAAGAGGGAGATATTGACCCCGAAGTGGATCAGAAGCTCAACTTCACCTTCAACAAGGCCGTGAAAAAGGACGTCAAGGCAGTCCTCTCCAACACTTTCGGATTCGGTGGCCACAACGCAGCCATAATCCTGAAGAAGTACGAAGGATAACAACAACACTTTCCAATACAAATGGAGGAAGCACCCAAACAGGGCACTTCCTCCATTTTTTCTTTATGAAGTTGTTTAAACAACTTCTATCTCTGATGCCCCCTTATTTTTGCGTATCTGCCATTTTTTTTGTAAATTTGTGGTTGGAAATCAAGTAAATTCAAAAGAGCAATATGGCTTCTGAAGATAAATATCAAGAGGTTGAAGGCTTCGATGCCGAGCAGCCCGAAAAAAAGAAATATCAAGCTGACAACATCCAGGTGCTCGAGGGTCTCGAGGCCGTGCGCAAACGCCCGTCCATGTATATCGGCGACACTTCAGCACGCGGTCTCCACCATCTCGTATATGAGGTTGTCGACAACTCTATCGACGAGGCCCTCGCCGGTTTCGCCAACCATATCGAGGTGACAATCCGCGAAGACAACTCCATCAGCGTTGTCGACAATGGCCGCGGTATCCCTGTTGATATGCACGCAAAGCTCCACAAACCGGCCCTCGAGGTCGTGCTCACCGTGCTCCATGCCGGAGGTAAGTTCGACAAAGGCTCATACAAGGTCTCAGGTGGTCTCCACGGCGTCGGCGTGAGCTGCGTCAACGCCCTATCAGACTATCTCCGCGCCGAGATTCACCGCGACGGCAAGGTGCATATGCAGGAATATGCTTTCGGCAAACCCACCTGCGACCTCTCTGTGATCGGCGAAACTGACCATACAGGCACTACAATAATATTCCACCCGGACGCCTCGATCTTCTCCGAGACTGTCTATGACTACGAAACTCTCGCAAACCGTCTGCGCGACCTCGCCTTCCTGAACGCCGGAATCACACTATCGCTCACTGACCTGCGCGTACTCGACGAGGAGGGCAACCCGAAGCGCGAGGTGTTCCACAGCGATGAAGGCCTAAAGGAGTTCGTCAAGTATATCGATGCCGGCAAGGAGCCGCTAATCGAGGATGTGGTGCACCTCAACACAGAGAAAAATGGCGTGCCCATCGAGGTAGCTCTGACCTACAACACTGACTTCAACGAGAATATATATTCTTACGTCAACAACATCAACACCATAGAGGGTGGTACACACCTCACCGGTTTCCGCCGCGGCCTCACCTTCACTCTAAAGAAGTATGCCGACGACAACCATATGCTCGACAAGCTCAAGATTGAGCTTTCCAAGGAAGACTTCCGCGATGGCCTCACAGCAGTCATCTCTGTCAAGGTGGCTGAACCTCAGTTTGAGGGACAGACAAAAACCAAGCTCGGCAACAACGAGGTGATGGGTGTGGTGCAGACCGCCGTAAGCGAAGCGCTCCGCAACTACCTTGAGGAACACCCCAAACAGGCCAAGGCAATCGTAGATAAGGTGGTACTCGCTGCGCAGGCAAGACACGCTGCCCAGTCGGCTCGCTTAAGAGTGCAAAATAAATCACCTTTTGCCGGTGCAGGACTCCCGGGCAAGCTCGCTCCTTGCAAGAGCCGCGATGCTGTGGAGTGCGAGCTCTTCCTCGTGGAGGGTGACTCGGCAGGCGGTTCGGCCAAGCAGGGCCGCAACCCCCATTTCCAGGCCATCCTTCCGCTCCGTGGTAAGATTCTCAATGTGGAGAAAGCTCAAGACCACAAGGTGCTCTCGAGCGATGAAATCGTAAACATGTACAAAGCCCTCGGTGTAACCATCGGCACGGAGGAGGATTCGAAGGAACCCAACATGTCGAAGCTCCGCTACCACAAGATTATTATCATGACCGATGCCGATGTCGACGGTGCCCACATCGCAACTCTGCTAATGACCTTCTTCTACCGCCGCATGCGCCCGATTATCGACAATGGCTATCTCTACATAGCCACTCCACCGCTCTATAAGTGCACCATCAAGGGCAAGAAGGGCACGGAGGAGTATTGCTGGACCGACCAGCAGGTGCAGCGATTTGTAGACGAGAAATGCGCCGGAGACAGAAATAAGCTCGTGCTGCAACGATACAAAGGTCTTGGTGAGATGAACCCCGAACAGCTCTGGGAAACCACCATGGACCCCGAAAACCGTATGCTCAAGCAGGTAAACCTGACCAACGCTGCAGAAGCCGATCGCACTTTCTCAGTGCTGATGGGCGAGAACGTGGCCCCGCGAAAGGAATTCATAGAGACCCACGCTACATACGCAAACATCGACGCTTAAACCAAATCTCAGATAAAACAATAAGGCTGCGCTTCCGCGCAGCCTTATTGTTTTATCCACAAAATCATCATGTCACTATGTCATGATGCCAAAATATCATGATGAATCACTGAAGCAACCGCTCAAAAAGTGCAATATACTCCCCGGCAACCACCGGAGCTGCAAATTTAGCCCGGGCCGAGGCAAGCATCCGCGCCTCCATATTGGCTGCATCCTGACGCTTGGCCCAAAGTATTCCCTCTGCAATATTGCATGCGGCCACATGCATATCATCAT
This sequence comes from uncultured Muribaculaceae bacterium, assembly GCA_910586175.1. Classification (GTDB taxonomy): domain Bacteria; phylum Bacteroidota; class Bacteroidia; order Bacteroidales; family Muribaculaceae; genus Lepagella. The sequence goes on from CAJUIJ010000021.1 coordinate 11,381, forward strand.
CCCAATCGGCGGTATAGCCCGTTTCGCCGTGCGACACGATGTCTGACTGCCCACCGCGTCCGAAGCTGACAGGGATGCACCCATACACCTGACCCTCCACCAATGTGCCGGGCAAGGTCTCATAAAGCGATGTCGACACGACGGCATCAGCACCCAAGTATACATCCCTCACATTCTCTTCACCGGCAATCACCCCGAGATGTGTGTGCGATATACCGACTCCATCCAAAGCCTGCGGATCCCGCAAGTTGCCGAATGTGACAAGCTCAATACCCTCCGCCTCATCACCATAATCATCACGAAGTATCCGCGTGGCCTCAACAAGTATAGGCAATCCCTTGACAGGATCATCCAGCCGTGCCGCTCCCATCACAACCCTGAACTTATGTTCATGTGTACGGGCATGCCCCTCGCGCAAGTGCTCCGCATCATCCGGTATAGGGAAGGCATTAGGTATCACACTCACAGCCTGCTCTCCCAATAGAGTGGACTGCCTGGCCAGGTCTGCAAGCCAATTCGACACCGCCACAAAATGAAGCGTACCCCTTCCGCCATATACCTTCCGCTTGTTGTTGAGCACCTTAAACGACAAATCCACCGGAGTTGCCATCTTGCCCAAGAACCTGCAAAGACCACAATTCTGACGCCAACGTGTGCAGTCACCGGCATGATGACATATGCCCGTAAAGTTCCACATATCGTGCATCGTCCACACCACCGGCTTGCCGAGACGCATGATATCACGCACCCCTTGCAGCGACAGCATTCCCTGATTCACCCAGTTCAAACATATCACATCGGCCTCACGCACCCATCTGTGGCGACTCAATGGCAGACCGTCGCTCGCAATATCCACCTTAAAAAGGTCAGCGCGGTTCATACCATTGGCCATAAATATCTTTAGTCTTTCAGCAAGAAACGACCGCTTGATGCGACCCGGCGATGCGGCACTCTCCACATGCGGCGAGTCATGACGCTTGTCACATACAAGCATCCGGGCATCAACCCCCTTGTCGCGAAGAGCATACATCAACCTCCGGCTGACCACCGCAGCTCCTCCCACCGAATCCGACTTATTGATTATCAACACTTTCATAAACCCGACTCACCAATTATCTAATTTTTCATAGTATTCACCACTATAGTATTCAAGTATTCACCACTAAGAGCCCGTCTCATACTCCTCAAAACAATACCTCAATCCACTCTTAGACTCCATCCACTCGCTCTGACTTGCAAGCTTAAATCCATCCAAAGCCGGGAAATAAGTATCTGCCTCCTCAAAAGAAGCATCAATCCGGGTAACAAACACCCGGCTCAAACACGACAACGACTGCAAGTAAATCTGCCCACCACCAATCACAAACGGCACACCCGAATCGCAAGCAAGCCGGATTGCCTCACTCAGCGAACCGGCCACCAATGCCCCAGGTGCATCATAATTCACATTTCGGGTTATAACGACATTCACACGACCGGGTAAAGGCCGCTTAGGCAGCGACTCCCAAGTGGCACGACCCATAATGACAGGATGTCCAAGCGTCAGAGCCTTAAAATGGCGCAGATCTTCAGGCAAATGCCAAGGCATGTCACCTCTGAAACCAATCTCCCCATCGCGCCCCATAGCCACAATGCCCCACAATTCGCCAATGCAGCAATCTTTCTCTTCCATAACGCAAATATAAAAGAAAAAAACCACAAAAACAACCTTCATCCCTTACTCCCTTACTCCCTTCAACTCTCACCCTCTCCTGCATCCTCTCCCCTCAGCCTCCTCCTTTATCCACCACCTTCCGAGTTTATCCACCCCCTTCCGAGTCAGCTTTTGTTCTGTGGAAGCTCGAAGAGCTTCAAAAAGAGTCCCTCACTTACCACGCCGGGGAGCAAGCCGGTCAGGATTTTTCTTGAGAAAGTCATCCCAGCTCTTAGGCCCTTTGGCCACCTGTGGTTTCCCTGTCTCATAGAAATGAGTGAGCGCCACAGCAAGCGCGTCAGTGGCGTCAAGAAGCTTAGGCATCTCCTCATCGCGCAGCTTTAGCAAATGCTTCAGCATATTTGCCACCTGCTCTTTCGAAGCCTGCCCATTACCCGTCACCGACATCTTGATGACCCGAGGAGCATACTCCGCCACCGGTATATCGCGTTGCAACACCGCTGCCATAGCAACACCCTGCGCCCGCCCAAGCTTAAGCATAGACTGCACGTTCTTACCGAAAAAAGGTGCCTCCAGAGCCACCTCATCAGGAAGATACTGCTCGGCGAGACCGGTAACGCGCTCAAATATGCGGTGCAGACGAAGATAATGGCTTTCAAACTTGCTAAGCTGAATCACACCCATCACAATCACCTCCGGCTTGCCAAGCTTCACACCAAGCAAGCCATAGCCCATCACATTGGTGCCGGGGTCAATCCCCATGATAATCCGCTCATATTGCTTCAATCCAGCCTCCATGCCATCCTATATATTTTTATCCCTTTCATACTGCTTCAATCACACTTCCATTCCAACTTCTCGAATATAGAAGTGAAGACCATCGCCTGTGGGCCGAATGCCTCCTCAAAGGCTGCCGCCAAAGAGGCAAATCGCTCCCGGCTCCAAGCCCGTGCCGCATCGGCACTCTCAAACTCCACCTGAAAAGCCACAGTCTGAGCCTCGGCCTGACGATAGTCCACCCCTCCGGCCTCACGCATAGCGGTCAGGCAAGCCGAAGAGACTGAAGAAGCCGAAAGCCCCTCAAGCACACCAAGTGCAGAAACAGCACGCCCAAACCAACCCAAGAATTCCTCCTCACGAGAAAGCTCCATCATGAAGCTCGCATTATGTATAACCATACCAAATTAAGTGTTAAGTCAGAGTTATGAAGTGATTCAACGCAAGCGCACCATTAATCCACATCACAAACTCCCTAAAATAAAAAAACGGCGTAATTTCACAATCACACCGCCAAAACAAAATTATGAAAAACATTGTATTACATTGCTGAGCCTCTTGTCGGATTCGAACCAACGACCCCGAGATTACAAATCACGTGCTCTGGCCAACTGAGCTAAAGAGGCAAGTGGGCGAGCGATCTGCATCGCACCGCTCAACCCGCTACCCTTGCTTCGGTCAAGATCTGGGGGATTTCACGGGGAGCTGGTCGTGCAGGACTCACCCACTGCAAAATTACAACTTTTTTCTGAATCTGCAAAAAATTAAGCCCTCTCTTTCTACTTTTTTATGTTAAAAAGCAGAAAAAGGGGGCTTTTTTAGGTATAGCACTACCGCACACGGTCAACTACCACGCGATCTACAAGTGCACTGTTCACCTTGATGTTCATATTCTCATCTTCGGGCAGATACTCCAGTTTCACAACGTGTTTGCCGGGTTGGAGCTCAACTTGCACACTGTTGCTCATGCCCCAGTCTTCCCAGTTGTTCACGCCGCGCTGGGGCATAACCACTGTGCCGGCTTTCTTGCCATCCACCATCAGCGTGCGTATCGCCGCTTTGTTCTCGGTGTTGACCGGGCCTTCTCCGTTGGCATAACGGAAACCGATAGCATAGACTCCCGGCTCATCTATGGTTATCTCCACATCCGGTGTTCCTTCACCGGTGTTTATACCCACAAATCCTGCTCCGTAAGCACCGCGAGGATCAAGCACCTGTCTGCCTAAAGTGGCTTCCTTACCCTCTCCGGGCA
>CAJUIJ010000021.1:15073-21365 GCA_910586175.1 uncultured Muribaculaceae bacterium
GGCATCTCGTAGACATCGGCGAGCATGTTGCGACGAGGCTCGGATGCGAAACTCTGTGTGCCATCACCGGCCACACCTATCACCTGCCATTCACCCGGCTCAGTGGCGGCCCACTGTGTCTCGTGTGTGCGACCCACCTCCTTGCCATCCTTGAGCACTATATACTCTCCGATATATTCAATCGGATTCCAGCGAAGCAGATTCTGGAGCGGGAGCAGTTCGTTGCCATCGCCGTTAATCTCAAGCCATGCAATCGGTGTGAGCGGAGCCTTCTTGTTTGCCTGACGGTTTATGGTCATCGGCGCTATCGGCTCGTTGGCCATCTGCACCTCTATGTCGCCTCCCTTGGCGAGCATTTTGGCAGGTATCACCTTGGCAGGGTCGAGCGACTTGCCATTTAGAGTCAATGCCTTCACCTTATCGCCATATCCCTTCACTGTGATGTTGAGACGCGCTCCGCGATAAGGGAAGTTGCTGAGCGTACGGTCCTCGCCAAACACCTCCGGCACAAACGGCTGGATGCGCAAGCCATCCGGCTCGAAGTGTATACCCATCAATATCTGCTGGGTCAAGGCGATGTTGCCCGACAGACACCAGAGCATATTGCTCGAGTTCAGTTCGGTATATATATCACCGTTATCAAGGTTGAAGTTCTCCTTATTAGTGCAGAAAAGCGCAGCCGGACGGAATATCGAACCTATGCCCTCCACCACACCGGGTTCATTGCCGACCTTGGCCTGTGCCAAGGTCCAGTAGCTCCCCACGAAGGGCCAGAGCGCGTTGTTGTGATAGCTCGGCATATCGGCAATCTGCGGATAGAATATGGCCGTGCCGAAGGGTGTAGTGGGATTGCTCTGCGAAATCTCCTTCTGGCGCGATGCCGGAGCGATATCATAGAGGATCGCAAGCGACTCCCCGAGTGTCTCGGCGCGGGGATTCAGTATCTTGTTATCGCGTCCGTAGGTATACATGCCGTAGTATCCCTTGTCGGGCATATAGAAAGTCTCGTCTATGCGGGCTGCAAGGTCGGCCGACTTTGCGGCATATTCTTCGGCAACCTTCTTATTACCAAGTATCCCTGCCATGTCTGACACCGCCTTAAGGGCTGCTGCATACATCACATTTGTGCCCATAGCCTCGCTCTGGGAGATATCCACGGTCTGCATCCACTTCGGATAACTCTGCTCGCGCCAGTCAATAAAGGAGGTCTCACCTTTCACCAGACCCTTGTCGCTCCAAATGGTCTTCGCATCTTTCTCCAGACTGCGAAGTGCAATAGGATACACTTTCCTGAGCCATTCCTTATCGCCGGTCACTTTATAAACCTCCCATGCAGCAAGCACCCACACCATACGGTCGGTCGAAATGGGCCATGCCCCGCCCGAACCGGTGTCCTGAATTATCTGCCCGGAGGGGTTGACTTTCTTCATGAGCGAGATCATAGACGCCTCGGGCTGCAGGGCAGCCATGGAGAGGATGATGGAGTAGCTCACATCGCGGGTCCACACTCCTGCCCATTCCTTGCCGGTGCGCAGTGTCGTGTCCGGTTCCACGGCATTCACCATCTCATCGAGTCCCATATTGTAGATGGCACGGTGAAGCAGGTTACCCCCCTTAAGCTCAGGATATGCCGACATATCGTTCTTGCGGTCCCATGCCTGGCTTATCGGCATGAAGTAGCCGGGACGCCCCTTGTAAGTGCTGCGGAGCGCATACGGTCCCTCTGCCCATGCCTTGAACTCGTTCTGATAGATGGTGTCACCTTGCCAGCGATAGGCATCGGTGCTGACTATAACCCCACTCTCATTGGCGGCAAATCCGCCCAGGGCCACCGCCCCGAGCGCTATGGTCATCAAGTTTCTTTTCATGAATTATGTAGGTTAATCTATTTAGGTTAATCTATATTACTTACGGTTTCTGGTCTTCTGCTTGCGTGAGCCGCGCGAATGCTTGGCCTCGTGGCGCTTGCCGGGCTTGCGTGTCTCGATGGGTTTGTTGGGGTTACCCTTGTCATCTACAAGCGCGAAGTCGAGCTGCTTGCGGTCGAGGTCGGCGCGTGCCACCTGCACTTTCACCTGATCGCCCAAGGTGTAGCGGGTGCCGTGACGACGGCCTATAAGACAGTAGTTTTTCTCGTCAAAGTCGTAATAGTCATCAGCCAAGTCGCGTATGGGCACCAATCCCTCGCACATGCTCTCGGTCAGCTCCACATAGAAGCCCCATTCGGTCACGCCGGATATCACTCCATCGTAGATCTCTCCCAGGCGTTCTGACATAAATTCCACCTGCTTGTAGCGTATGGAAGCGCGCTCTGCGTTGGCTGCAAGCTGCTCCATATCGCTGTCGTGACGGCACTCATCTTCAAGTTTAACCTTGTCAACGCTACGCCCGCCCTCTGCATATTTGGCAAGCAGTCTGTGCACCATCATGTCGGGATAGCGGCGTATCGGCGACGTGAAATGAGTGTAATATGGCATCGCGAGACCGTAATGGCCTATATTCTCAGTAGTATATACAGCCTTGGCCATAGATCGTATGGCAAGCATCGAGAGCATATTCTCCTCCCCCTTGCCTTTTATATCCTTGAGGAGTTTGTTTACACTCTTGTTGACATCGCGGGCGGAGCCATCGGTGTTGATTTTATGGCCGAAGCGCGATGCTATCACGTTGAGGTTACTCAGCTTCTCGGGATCCGGATTGTCGTGCACGCGATACACGAATGTCTTCGCTTTCTTCTTATTCTCCACCTTACCTATCGACTCAGCCACGGTGAGGTTGGCAAGAAGCATGAACTCCTCGATTAGCTGGTTGGCCTCTTTCGACTCTTTGAAAAATACGCTTACAGGTTTGCCGGTCTCATCGATTTCGAAACGCACTTCCGCACGGCCAAACTCGAGCGCACCCTGACGGTAACGTCGGCGGCGCAGCTCCTGGGCAAGGTCGTTGAGCACGAGTATCTCGCGTTTGTAGTCACCCTCGCCTGTCTCTATGACAGCCTGCGCCTCCTCATAGGTGAAACGTCGGTCACTCTTAATCACGGTGCGGCCTATGCGGCTGTTGAGCACGTTGGCCTTGGAGTCGAGCTCGAAGATAGCTGAGAAGGTCAGCTTCTCTTCATTGGGGCGCAATGAGCATATGCCGTTGCTTAGGTGTTCGGGAAGCATCGGTATGGTGCGGTCCACCAGATAGACGCTCGTGGCGCGGTGCTGAGCCTCTTTATCTATCACGGAGCCGGGGCGCACATAGTGCGTCACGTCGGCGATATGCACACCCACCTCCCAGTTGCCGTTGGCAAGCTGGCGTATGGAGAGAGCGTCGTCGAAGTCCTTAGCATCGCGGGGGTCGATGGTGAAGGTGGTGACACTGCGGAAATCCTCGCGCTTCTTCACCTCCTCGGGCGTTATGCCGGCATTGATCCGGTTGGCCGCCTTCTCCACATTTTCAGGATATTTATACGGCAATCCGAACTCTGCCAAGATGGCATGCATCTCGGCATTGTTCTCACCCTTCACACCAAGTATGTCGATTATCTCGCCGCGTGGGTTCATCTCGTCGTCGCGCCATTGCGTGATACGCGCCACAGCCTTGTCGCCGGTCTTTCCACCTTTCAGCTTCTTCTTGTCAAGTATTATGTCGGCTGCAAGGAATTTAGAATCTGTGACAAGCGCGGCATAGTTCTTGTCGATCTTAAGCGTACCCACAAACTGCTGGTCGCGAGCCTCGATAATCTCTATGACGCGAGCCTCGGGCGACTGCCCGCGGCGTGCCGCCGACACTACAACGCGCACGCGGTCGCCATTCAACGCATGCATTGAATTGCGCTCCGCCACCATTATCTGCTCATCGTCGATCACCACGGCGTTCTTGCCGTTGCTGCGGCGCACGAAGTAACCTTCGTTCTCCACACCGCGATTACCTATAGCCTTGTATTTGCCAAGGTCAACCTCAAGTATATCCTCGGCCGCCACGAGGTCATCGAGCGCGTTCAGCAGATTGTTGCGGTGGGACTTGTTGTCGAGTCCTATGCCGAATGCTATCTGCTTGTAATTAAAACTTTGCTTGGGATTCTTCTGCAAGAATTCCATTATCTTGTCGAAGAGGTCGCGCTTTGACACGCGCTGTCCTCTGCCTTTGTTATTTCTATTCATATTTTATCTGTATTTCTCTAATTTCTATCGTCCCCATACCATAAGCCGAAGCCATATTAGCCCTATTAGCCATATTAGCTCCATTAGCCATATTAGCTCCATTAGCCCTATTAGCCCCATTAGCCATATTAGCCCTATTAGCCTTATTAGCCTTATTAGCCTTATTAGCCTTATTAGCCCTATTAGCCCTATTAGCCACCACCCTTATTGTAATAACAACAATTCCCAAGCCAATTCCACCACAATACGCGAATATAATAATATTTTCCCACTTTTTCTTGCATTTGCCGAAAAATTTAGCTAATTTTGCAGTCGCAAACCAAATCGGGGTGTAGCACAGTTGGTTAGCGCGCTACGTTCGGGACGTAGAGGTCGGGCGTTCGAGTCGCCTCACCCCGACTTATTGCAAGAAGAATCAGCATCTATGCTGGTTCTTTTTTTATTTCTGCAATTTTATGAGTAATTTTGTAAGCATTTTGAGGGTCAAGCCCATATGCGCCCCCATGTGCCGCCCCTTTATGCATAAGTTTTAAAATATCAACATATCAATCATATGAAACGTACATTAATCACCACAGCTCTCCCCTATGCCAACGGCCCGGTGCACATTGGCCACCTCGCCGGTGTATACGTGCCTGCCGACATCTATGCCAGGTATCTCCGTCTCCAAGGTCGCGAGTGCCTCCTGATCGGCGGTTCTGACGAGCATGGTGTACCCATCACCATCAAGGCCCGCAACGAGGGCGTAACGCCGCAAGATATCGTGGACCGTTACCACAAGATTATAAAGGACTCTTTTCAGGAGTTCGGCATTTCGTTCGACGTTTACGGACGCACCACCAGCGACACCCATCGCCGCGTAGCTTCCGATTTCTTCCGCCGCCTTTATGACAAGGGTGAGTTCGTGGAGAAGACTTCCGAGCAGCTCTACGACGAGGAGGCCGGCCAGTTTCTCGCCGACCGCTACGTCACCGGAACTTGCCCTCACTGCGGCAATGAGCATGCCTATGGCGACCAGTGCGAGGCCTGCGGCACTTCTCTCAACGCTACCGACCTCATCAACCCGAAGTCGGCGATTACAGGCTCTGTGCCTGTGATGCGCGAGACCAAGCATTACTACCTCCCTCTCGACAAGTGGCAGCCCGCCCTCGAGAAGTGGATTCTCGAGGAGCACAAGGAGTGGAAACCAAACGTATACGGACAGTGCAAGTCCTGGCTTGACATGGGCCTGCAACCCCGCGCCGTGAGCCGCGACCTCGACTGGGGTATCCCGGTGCCGGTGGAGGGTGCTGAGGGCAAGGTGCTCTACGTATGGTTTGACGCACCTATCGGATATATCTCCAATACCATCGACCTCGTGGGCGAACAGGAAGCCGACAAGTGGTGGAAGGATCCGGAGACCCGTATGCTCCATTTCATCGGCAAGGACAATATCGTGTTCCATTGCATCGTATTCCCCGCCATGCTGATGGCTGACGGCTCGTTCAATCTACCCGACAATGTGCCGGCCAATGAGTTCCTGAATCTTGAAGACGATAAAATATCGACCTCGCGCAATTGGGCTGTATGGCTGCACGAATATCTCCGCGATTTCCCAGGCAAGCAGGATGTGCTCCGCTATGTGCTCACTGCCAACGCCCCTGAAACCAAGGACAACAATTTCACATGGAAGGATTTCCAAGCCCGCAACAATAATGAGCTGGTGGCCATCCTCGGCAATTTCGTGAACCGTGCTCTTGTGCTTGACCATAAGTATTTCGAGGGCAAGGTGCCGGCATGCGGTCCGCTGCAGGATATCGACATCAAGGCTTTCGATGAAATTAAGGAGGCCGTGGCCGCCATGACCGACGATCTGGAGAATTTCAAGTTCCGCGAGGCGCTGCGCCAGGCCATGAATGTGGCCCGAATCGGCAACAAGTATCTTGCCGACTGCGAACCTTGGAAGCTTTGGAAGACTGACCCGGCACGTGTGGCGACTATCCTTAATGTGGCGCTCCAGATTTGTGCCAACCTCGCTGTGGTGTTCGAGCCTTTCACTCCGTTCATGGCCGAAGACCTCCGCAAGACTCTCGGCATAGATTGCCTCTCCTGGGATATGGCAGGACGCACCGACATCCTCACCGCAGGCAGTCAGCTCGGCGAAG
>CAJUIJ010000022.1:0-19233 GCA_910586175.1 uncultured Muribaculaceae bacterium
CTGTGATGGTTAATAGGAATGGAACGGCGATTTCCAAATCGCCATCAGCCGGCTTTACGTCAAGGGCGATTTGGAAATCGCCCCTCCTTTTGCTGATCGCATTTTGCTGATCGCATGGGTTTGCGATTTTTATTTTGGTGGTTTGGCTGTTTTGTTGTAATTTTGTTGGTTGAATATGTTTTGTTCTTTCTATGATAAGCAAGAAGTATAATTTGGTCAATAATGTTACTGGTTGGGTGATTTTTGTGATTGCCTTGGCTACTTATTGGCTTACCTTGGAGCCGACTGCCTCTTATTGGGATTGCGGCGAGTTTATAATCCAGGCCGACAAACTTGAAGTGGGCCACCCGCCGGGCAACCCTATCTTTATGCTTACGGCACGTTTCTTTGCCAATTTCGCTCCTGATGCGCTTTCGGTGCCTCTTATGGTTAATGCCATGAGCGGTTTGCTGAGTGCGTTGACTATACTTCTTCTCTTCTGGACTATCACCCACCTTGTGCGACGTCTTGTGGTTAGGGATGACCAGACTGATGAATTGTCGCTTTCGAAATATCTTATCATTATCGGTAGCGGTGTGGTAGGAGCATTGGCTTATTGCTGGAGTGATACCTTCTGGTTCTCCGCTGTGGAGGGTGAGGTGTATGCTTTCTCCTCTTTCTGCACTGCGTTGGTATTCTGGCTCATTTTGAAGTGGCAGAATCGTGCCAATATGGAGGGGAGCGACAAGTATTTGATTTTGATCGCCTATATAATCGGAGTCAGTATTGCGGTGCATCTTCTCAACTTGCTTTGCATACCGGCCATCGTTTTAATTTTCGCCTACACCAAGTGGAGCGATATGAATGTCAAGAAGTCTTTGTTGGCTTTGCTTGTCTCTTTCGTGATAATCGTGTTGGTGCTCTTCGGACTTGTGCCCGGCTTTATCAAGATGGCACAGCAATTCGAGTTGGTGTTTGTCAACGGATTTGGTTGCAGCTTCAACACCGGTGCTCTTGTCTATGGCGTTGTCATGGCATTACTGTTCATCTGGAGCATCTATGAGATATATCGCGGCAAATCTGAGATGATGATAAAGTTGTCATCATTCCTGGCGATACTCTGCAGCGGCATGCTGTTCATCGGTAGCTGGTGGCTGGGATGGGTGCTTATGGCAGCATTGGCCGTGTGGATGTTCAGCAAGTATTTCTCGAAGATGCCGATGAGGGCCTGGAATGTAATCATGTGGAGCTTGGCGGTGATATTTGTTGGGTATTCAAGCTATGCGTTGATTCTGATACGTTCGAGCGCTGACACCCCGATGAACCAGAATTCTCCCGACAACGTGTTTGACTTGGCAAGCTACCTTAACCGCGAGCAATATGGCCAGACCCCGTTGCTCTATGGCGAGACACTCTATTCAGGCCAGCAGAAGAAATATATGGGTAGCCATACCGATACAATCACCTATTATGAGGATGGGACTCCGGTGCTTCTCACCACTCCGGTCTACGGTTCGGTGGTAAATGAGGGGAAGCCGATGTATGCCAAGGGTGTGTCCGGCGCAGAGCCGAAGTCGGAATATGGTTTCCTGAAAGAGTCGGACATAGAATCCAACAAGAAATTGGCGGTACGCGGCGGTGACTACTACGTGAAGCGTGACTATACGCCCGAGGTGCAGCTTAACCCCGAGCTGAATATGCTTTTCCCGCGAATCTATAGCCGCATGCACCGCGACACATATCGCTATTGGGTGAACCTCGACACGCTTCCGGGCAATATGCAGGAGCTTTATGCAGTGAATGAGGAGACAGGCGAGAAGGTTCCCGAACTTGACACATATGGTGAGCCTTATGTGAACCAGGCCACCGGTATGGTGAGCTATCCGCAGAAGATGGGTTACAAGCCCACCGTGATGCAGAATCTTGAATACTTCTACAGCTATCAGCTTATCCACATGTATATGCGATATTTCATGTGGAACTTTGCGGGCCGTCAGAATGACGTGCTCAATCAGCAGGGAGAACTTGATGCCGGCAACTGGATTTCAGGCATACCGGCGATAGACAACTTCAGACTTGGAGACCAGTCATTGCTCCCCGATGACCTTGGCAAGAACAACCGCGGACATAACACCTTCTACATGCTGCCATTGATACTTGGCCTGATTGGCCTTGTTTGGCAGGCATTTGCCAGCAAGCGTGGCATAGAGCAATTCTGGGTGGTGTTCTTCCTTTTTTTCATGACAGGTATTGCGATTGTGCTCTACCTGAACCAGCCACCTATGCAGCCGCGAGAGCGAGACTATGCATATGCCGGTTCATTCTATGCATATGCCATATGGATAGGCATGGGTGTGGCCGGATTATGGCAGCTGATGGTGTGGGCGATAAACCGCAAGAAACAGCGTGGAGAAAAGGCACTGAAGGAGGAGACTCCGGCAAAGGCCTCTTATCAGCTTGAGGAGCAGAGCCAAATGCTTACCGACCGTGCGATAGCTAAAGAGAAAAGCTCCGTATATGCTGCGATAGCGGCTGTTGTATTGGGTGTTGTTATCCCGGTGCAAATGGTGAGTCAGACCTGGGATGACCATGACCGCAGCGGACGATATGCCGCTCGCGACTTTGCGGTGAACTACCTTGAGAGCCTCGAACCGAATGCGATAGTATTCTGCAACGGCGACAATGACACTTTCCCGCTCTGGTATGCGCAGGAAGTGGAGGGAGTGCGCCCCGATGTAAAGATAGTCAACCTGAGTTATCTGGCAAGCGACTGGTATGCCAATCAGATGCGTAAACAAAGCTACTCCGCGGCTCCGATACATTTCACCGCCCAGCCTAAGGATATAGCTTACGGCAACCTTGATGTAGTGTTGCCCGGGCGTGAGAATGCCCCTGCCGACCTGATGACGAGTCTCAAATATATATATTCGGGCGGTGGCCGCGACAACGATTATGGCTATGCCATGTTGCCGAGCAGCGTTGTGACGATACCGGTAGACAAGAAAGCTGTGGTGGCACGTGGACTCGTCGCTCCGCAGGACACTGCGCAGCTTGTAGACAAGATAGCGATAGACCTGGCTAATGCACCGTCAGTGCGAGGTAAAGGATATATCAGCCTTAGCGAACTGCTGATGCTCGATATCATAGCCACCAATGCAGCCGAGGGTTGGCTGCGCCCGTTATACTGGTGCATGACAGTAGGAGATGAGTATCATCTCGGTTTGAGCAACTATATGCGCGGCGTGGGTATGACACATCAGCTTGTGCCTACCTATCAAGAGGGATTGCCCGCACGTACCGACAGGGCATACGATGTGGTGAAGAAGTATAAATGGGGTGGTGCTGATTCGCCTGAATCACCATATTATGATGAGACCGCTCGTAGGATGCTCGTATCCACGCGCCAGTCTATGCTCGATGTCTGCAACGAGCTTCTCAATGAAGGGATGATGCTCGACGAGCAAGGCAGCGGCAAGGCAGCCGAAGCCAAATATAGGAGGGCAGTTGAGATAGCTGACCTTATGGACAAGAAGCTGCTCGAGAGTACGTGGCCCTATGGTGTGTCGAATGCGATGGGAGTGCCGGAGATATATGGATTGGCAGGCAAACGACTCAACGACAAGGCTCTTACGGCAAAGGCTCTTCGTCATCTTGAAAAGACAATGCCCCGCATGGCTCAATATGTGGCCTATAACCGCAGTATGTCGCAGAACTTCATAAACCCACGCATGACCTTGGAGTCAAGGCTTATGCCGTATCAGTTCTACAGGTTTGTAGAGATGTATCGCGAATATGGGGGTGACGAGAAGAAACTGCAACAGATGGTCAAGCTCACAGGATATGGAGAAGAAGAACTGCGCGATGCCTACAACCGTGCATACGGAGCCGGCGATGTGCATTCGCAGACTGACCTGTATGCCGATGTGACCGATGAGCAGCTTCTGTCGGAACTTGCCGATGCTGCTTCCACAGTCAACCGTCTCTCGAAGCTGGGTGCGGAGGAATATGCCGCACAGCCCGAAAGCGACCGATATATCGACTCCATCTACTTCGAGGCATACCGACAGTATGCAGAGAAACTGGGTGAAGAGATGATGAAAGCCAACGCCGATATTGCTGCCGTAGACATGGAGCGGAGCCGACGCATTTACGAAAGTTACGAAGCAGCGCATAAATAATTAATAACTAATAGTTAATAATTAATAACTGAGAATTAATAACTGAGAATTAATAATTTAGGTATCGGAGATCGGTTTTTATGAGGAAAGAAAAGGTGGAATGGTGGTTTCTTCGGCTTGTTGGGCCGTTGATAGAATCGCCTCCCAAGATATTCAGACGCACATTTCTGCGCGGCACATTCCGTATCAGAGATAAGGAAGACCGCGACCGGAAGGTGGTATATCTGACCTTTGACGATGGCCCGATACCGGAGTGTACCCCCTGGCTCCTTGATGAGCTCGACCGCTTAGGGGTTAAAGTCACATTCTTTATGGTGGGCGACAATGTGCGCAAGTATCCGGAGCTTTATGCTGAGTGTGTGCGTCGCGGCCATAAAGTGGGCAACCATACCATGCATCATCTCAATGGGGCATGGTGCTCGTTCAAGAAGTATCTCAACGATGTCTCCGAAGCTGCCACCTATATCGACAGCACCCTCTTCAGACCACCTCACGGATGGATGCGTGTGGATGAGCGGGAGTTGCTCAACCGGCATTTCGACATAATCATGTATGACCTTGTGACGCGCGACTATAGCCGCTATATCACAGCCGGCAGGGTGGTGGAGAATGTGAAGCGGTTGGCCCGTCCCGGCTCTATCATAGTGTTTCACGACTCATTGAAGAGTGTGCATAAGTTGCGCACGGCATTGTCGGAGAGTGTGGAATGGCTTAGGGAGCAGGGTTATGAGTTTGAGCTTATACCTGATAGAAAAAAGAAAACATTTTGAAGAATAGGATAGCGCATATGCCAAAAAAGATATTGATAGTCGGTGCGGGAGGTTTTGTGGGGGGCTTCCTTGTAGAAGAGGCTCTGCGTCGCGGATATGAGGTGTGGGCAGGTGTGCGCGAGAGCACCCGGCGCGACCGTCTTGGCGATGCCCGTATCCGCTTCGTGGTGTTCGACTACGATGATGCCTCGCAGGTGGCCGAAGCGTTGCGCACAGCCATGCCTGAAGACAGGTGGGACTATGTGGTGTGGAACCTCGGGGCCACTAAAGTGGTGCGCTATTCAGACTTCAACAGGATAAACTACGACTATCTGCGGACATTCACCGGAGCGCTTCATGAGAGTGGCAAGGTGCCCGAAAAGATGGTGCTCGTGAGCAGCCTCTCTGTGCTTGGTTCCACACACGACCGTGATGGCATGGCATATAGCGAGGAGATGATTCCGCAGCCCAATACGCGTTATGGTGCCTCGAAGCTCAAAGCGGAGCTTTGGATGGCCACAAGCGGAATACCGTATGTGATAATCCGTGCCACGGGTGTTTACGGCCCTTGGGATCATGATTACTTCCTGATGGTGGAGTCGATCAAGAAAGGATTTGACTTTGGGGTTGGCTTCCGCAAGCAGACATTGACCTTCATCTATGCCGCAGACCTCGCCAAGGCAATCATGGATGCGGCTGAACGTGGTGGAGAGGGGGAAGTGTATCATATCACGGAGCCGAGAGCCTACACTCAGCGCGAATTCAGGCGCATAGTGAAGAAAATATTGGGCAAAAAGATAGTTATGCCGGTGCGGCTCCCACTATGGATGGCAGGTGTGGCGTGTGCAGTGATGGAAAAAATCGGTGTGCTCCGTGGCAAGCCCGCCACCCTGAACCGCGACAAATACAGGATACTTCGTCAGCGCAATTGGAATTGCAGTCACGAAAAGGCAGCTCGCGAACTCGGCTTCATGGCAGAGACAGATCTTGCCACGGGTATGGGCAAGGCGATAGAATGGTATAAGCAAAACGGTTGGATAAAGTGACGGCAAACGATTCGATAAATACAACCACGGAATGGCATGCCGAGGAAGGTGTGGTAATGCCTGTGGAAGTGCGTCGCGAAGAAACAACTGCGGTGCCCAAAGCAAGTGTTGCGCCGAGACCCGTGCAGCGTACTCAGACAGCCATAAAAGTAAGCAAGGGAGTGCCGAAATATCTGTCGTGGCCCTATGAAGCGGGCACGACCGGCAACGAGCTGACCGATACCGCGCCGACCGACAGCGTGACGACCGATACTGTGGCTGCCGACAGCGTGGCAACCGACAGCGTGGTGCCGGGCGCGGAGCTTAAAGGTATAATGCTTGTCAATCCGGCCAGCGAATATATGCGCGGCATGGAAAAGCCCGAAACGCATAAACCGGGTTTGTGGGGTGGCATGTCATGGGTATACTTGGCATTGACGTTGATGTTTTGCATGATTTGCCTTAAATTCAAGGGAAATTCGCGCTACATGAAAGCATTATATGCCGACTTGACAAACACCCGCCTGCGCAACAATGTGTTTGACGAGACAGTGCGTGAGACATCACTGTTGGTATTGATGAACATAATGTGGGTGCTTAACGCCGGAGTGATACTGTGGACGGCCGTGCGTCAATATTCCGGGCTATATGTAGGAGCTGAAGGCGTTATGTCGCCCAACTCCATGTCGATAACATGTCCTGATTGGATAGGGATCGGCATATGTGCCTGTGTCAGCGCAGTCTATATGCTGGTGCAGACGGCTGCCTATTGGGTGATAGGCAACGTGTTTTCCGACCGGCGTAAAACGGGGCTTTGGGTGAAAGGCTCGGCAGCCTCTACAGCCCTCGAAACCTTCCTGCTCTTCCCCATAGCGCTGTTGATGCTGATTTATCCGGAATGGCGCGATTTGTTGCTCTGGATGGGCATCGGAGTGTTCATATTGGGCAAAATGGTGTTTTTATACAAGGGATTTCGCATTTTTTTTGCCGAAATTTCGTCGTGGATGCTTTTTTTGTACTACCTTTGCAGTTTAGAAATAGTACCCCTTATTTTGACATATTTCGGTGCCGTGGTGGCAAGTGCGTCATGGCATTAAACATGAGAAGGGAAAAACTGGTATTAATACATGGAAATCAAGAAGATACTTGTATCGCAGCCTAAACCGACGGGAGACAAGTCTCCTTATTACGACATCGCGAACAAATATGGAGTCGAGATGGTGTTCCGTCCGTTCATTAAGACAGAGGGCTTGACGGCCAAAGAGTTCCGTCAGAGCAAAGTTAGCATAGCCGACTATACGGCGGTGATATTCACGTCGCGAGCCGCAATCGACAACTATTTCAGATTGTGCGAGGAGCTACGTGTTAAGGTTCCCGACACGATGCGTTATTTCTGCACCACAGAGTCTATTGCACTTTATTTGCAGAAATATATCGTGTATCGCAAGCGCAAGATATCGTTTGGCGCAACAGGCAAGCTCAACGACTCTGCGTTGCTTGCCGCCCTCGACAAGAACAACAAGGAAAAATTCTTGTTTCCGGTGTCAGACATCAACAAGGATGATGACAAGGTGCTTGAGCAGCATGGGCTTAATGTGACGAAGGCAGTGATGTTCCGTACGGTGAGCAATAACTTTCAGCCCGGAGAAGACCTTGATTACGACATGCTCCTCTTCTTCAGCCCGGCAGGTATTGATTCGCTGAAGAAGAACTTCCCCGATTTCAAGCAGGATAACCGTTACATCTATCTTGGAGCGTTCGGCCCCACAGTGGCCAAGGCAATACAGGATGCAGACCTGAAGGTAGACCTCGTGGTGCCCAACGAGAAGTTCAAGTCTATGACGGCAGCCCTCGATGACTTCCTGGAGCACCATCAATAAAACGAGGCGCTTCATACAAATAGAATGAAGCGCCACCAACAACATAAGAGATGAAAACGGTAGACGACAAGATGCTGAGTCGCCTGTATCTTAAAGATACAGCGTTTCAGGATCTGATGCAGAAGCGGATATTCAATATTTTGCTGATAGCCACTCCTTATGATGCATTCATGCTGGAGGAGGACGGGCGTGTTGAAGAACAGGTCTACAACGAATATGTGGCGCTGAATTTGAGTTCGGCGCCACGTTTCGTAAAAGTGGCCAATTACGAGGAGGCCTACAAAGAGCTTGCAGGCAAGAGTTATGACCTTATAATCGCGATGCCCGGCGTGGATGTGAGCGAGACATTTCGTGAGGCTGTCAAGATAGATGAGCTATATCCGCAGATACCGTTTGTGGTGCTGACCCCGTTCAGCAACGAAGTGCGCCGCCGCATAGCCAACGAAGACCTCCGTGGTGTGGATTATGTGTTTTCGTGGCTCGGCAACGTGGACCTGATTGTGGCGATCATCAAGCTCATCGAAGACAAGATGAATGCCGATTATGACCTCAACGAAGTCGGGGTGCAGGCCATACTCTTTGTGGAGGATTCGATACGTTTTGTCAGTTCGATACTTCCTCATCTCTTCAAGTTCATGCTCAAGCAGAGCATGGAGTTCTCGACCGAGGCCCTCAATGAGCATGAGACCCGAAACCGTATGCGCGGGCGCAGCAAGGTGCTGTTTGCACGCGACTATGAAGAGGCAAAGGCTCTGATAGACCGTTACGGCGACAACATCATGGCGCTTGTCACCGACGGACGATTCCCGGACCGGCATGGGGCTGAGAAAGACCCGGAGGGAGGCTTCAAGGTGGCTGAATATCTGCGCGAGCGGCGCCCGTACACTCCTGTGATTATGGAGAGTGCGGAGACCGAGAACCGCGAGAAAGCAGAGAAAGCCGGATTTACTTTTCTTGACAAGAACTCCAAGACACTCCCAATCGACCTGCGCAAGGCAGTGTCGAAAGTGTTGGGCTTCGGCGACTTCGTGGTGAAATATCCGGGCAGCGGGCGCGAACTTATGCGTATCCGCAATCTCAAGGAGTTGCAGCATAAGATATTCGATATACCGGATGACCTGCTCTATGCGTATTGCAGCAACAACGACATAAGCCGCTGGCTATATTCAAGGGCACTATTCCCTGTGGCCGATGTGCTGGAGCAGTTCAAGTTTACCGACATAACGGATGCCCCTAAAGTGCGCAAGTTGGTGTTTGAGGCCATAGTGCGCTATCGCCGCATGAAAAACCGTGGCGTCGTGGCCGAATTTCATAAAGATATATATGATGACTACAGCAACTTCGCGCGACTCGGTCAAGGCTCGATGGGAGGAAAAGGGCGGGGCTTGGCATTTATCGACCAGATAATCAAGCGTCATCCCGAATGTGAGGACTTCGATGGTGTGCAGATTACGATTCCGCATACGCTGGTGATATGCACTGACGTGTTTGATGAATTTATGGATCGCAACGGCCTCTACCCGCTGGCGCTCTCCGATGCCCCTGACGACGAGATATTGCGCTGCTTCCTCGAAGCTGAGTTCCCTGATAATGTGCGGGGTGACTTGGAGGCATTTTTCAATGTGGTGAAAGGCCCTATGGCCGTGAGGAGCTCGTCGCTCATCGAAGACTCGCACTATCAACCCTTCGCCGGAATCTACAGCACCTATATGGTGCCGTTCGGCACAGACCGGGAGGCCCGTATCAACATGCTCTGCGATGCCGTAAAGGCAGTGTACGCATCGGTGTTCTATAAAGACTCCAAAGCCTACATGAATGCCACGAGCAATGTCATAGACCAGGAGAAGATGGCTGTGATATTGCAGGGACTTGTGGGCAGGGAGCATGACGGTTACTTCTATCCCAATTTCTCGGGTGTGGGCAGGTCACTCAATTACTATCCCGTAGGCGACGAGAAGAGCGAAGAGGGGATGGCTGAGGTGGCTGTAGGCCTGGGCTCTTATATCGTGGATGGAGGCAAATCGCTCCGCTTTTCGCCGTCGCATCCCGACAAAGTGCTACAGACTTCCACGCTTGAGCTTGCGCTGCGAGACACACAGACCATGCTCAATGCACTTCCCCTCTCAGGCATGGCAGGGTTTAACCCCACCACCAAGGATACCTTCAACATAAAGCAGCTTCCGGTGGCCGATGCCTTCAAGAGCGGTGCGCTTAAATATCTCGTGTCGACATTCGATGTGAATGACCGGGTGATTCGCGACAACGAGATAGGCCCGGGCCGTAAGGTGGTGACCTTTGCCAATGTGTTGAAACATGACAAATTTCCATTGGCTCCGATAGTAGACTTCATGCTCCGCACGGGGGCTTATGAGATGGGGCGTCCGGTAGAGATAGAATTTGCGGGCGACATACTTCCGAAACCCGATGAGGATGGGCGCAAAGGCACTATATACTGGCTTCAGATTCGTCCGATAGTAGACCAAAAGGAGATGCTTGACGATAACATCACAGAAGAGACAGGCGATGATGTGCTGTTGCGTTCGGATTCGGCTCTCGGTCATGGTCTGATGGATGGTGTAAGCTATGTGGTTTATGTTAAGCCGGAGACATTCGACAGCTTGAAGACTCGCGACATAGCAGAAGAGATAGGGCGCATCAACGAGGAGATGACCGCTAAGGATAAACCCTATGTGCTGATTGGTCCCGGACGTTGGGGCACTTCAGACCCATCGTTGGGAGTGCCCGTGCGGTGGGCTCAGATAGCAGGTGCGCGAGTCATCGTGGAGTGCGCTTTGCCCGGTTATCGTATCGAGCCGAGCCAAGGCACGCACTTCTTCCAGAACCTTACATCGTTTGGCACAGGTTACTTCACCGTTGACGAGGCGCATGGCAACGGCTTTATCGACAGCGAGCGGCTTGACAGCATGCCGGCCGTATACGAGAGCGAGCATGTGAGAATGGTGAAATTTGATACTCCACTCACCATAGCTGTAAATGGACGTAAATCAAAGGGAATCGTTAAAATTTTGAATTTTGAATTTTGAATTTTTGATTTTATGATTTTATGGAATTGGGCCGGCAACAATTCAAAATTCAAAATTCAAAATTCAAAATTCTAAATTAAAAAATGGGTTATTCAGCTTGGAAAATATGGTTTCATCCTCAACTTACGCAGCAAGTTATGGCAGATATTGAGGCTCAGATGGAGGCTGATCATGCTGAACTTGAGGCTCTGCGCGTCAAGCATCAGGAGCGTGCCTGCGAACTCTCTGAGGTGAAGGGGCGGCTTGCAGTGTTGGAGAAGGAGAACGACGGGCTGCGCCGTGAACTTGAGGATATGACAGCTCGCGAATCAGACTGCAAGCGTGAACTTGCCGAGATGGTGGCATCGCTCGAGGCTACAGGGGCCGAGAATGTAAGCTTGCGGGCGCGCTTGAAGGAGCAGGCAGAGGCCGAAGACCTGCTTCGTGAAGTCGATGAGAAGATGCGGGGTGTGGCAGATATGCGTGCTGCATACGAAAAGAGAATAACCAGACTCCGAGACGAGATAGTAAGATTAAAAAAGGCTTCCGGATCTGAGAATCCGGAAGCCAATGAATTGCGTGAGATAGATATGCGAGGCCCGGCCATATATCCGTGGGAAAGGAAGCCCGAGGCCAAGGAGCCTGAAGATGAGAAGCCGAAGCGCAAGACGAAAGATGACGGCGACTGGCTTGAACTTCTCTAATTATTGTAGAACCTCAATTATTGTAGAACCTTCCAATAATATTATTCCAGCACCTCTGCGCGGAGAGTGGCAGAAGAGGCATCAGTGATCCGCACACGCACGAAGTCGCCCGGCTTTGTGTTGCCTTTAGGGAAGACAGCCACCTTATTCTGAGAAGTTCGACCGAAGAACTCCATCGGGTCGCGTTTGCTCGGACCCTCCACGAGCACCTCGAACTCCTTGCCTATGTCTCGGCGGTTGCTCTCGAGCGAGAGTTCATTCTGGAGAGCTATCATGCGGTTGAGGCGGTCTATCTTTACCTCTTCAGGCACATTGTCGGGCATCTCGCGCGATGCGAGGGTGCCGGGACGTTCTGAATATTTGAACATGAAAGCGGAGTCGAAGCCGGCTTCGCGCATCAGCGAGAGGGTCTGTTGGAAATCCTCTTCCGACTCATTGTGGAAGCCTGTGAACATGTCGGTAGATAGACCGGCATCGGGCAAGATGCGCCTTATGGCAGCCACACGGTCGAGATACCATTGACGGGTATACTTGCGGTTCATGTCCTTGAGCACGGAGTCGCTGCCACTCTGCACGGGCAGGTGAATGTGGCGGGCGAGGTTGGGGTGGCTTGCGATAACCTCCAAGGTGCGGTCAGACATATCCTTGGGGTGAGACGTGGTGAACCGGATGCGCATGTCGGGAGCGGCCTCTGCCACCATGGCGAGCAGGTCGGGAAACTCCACGGACTCACCTGTCTGCGGGTCGCTCCAGCGATAGCTGTTTACGTTCTGACCGAGCAGTGAAGCCTCCTTGAAGCCACGGGCACGCAGGTCGGCGAGCTCGCGCAGTATGCTTTGCGGTTCGCGGGAGCGTTCGCGGCCACGGGTGTAAGGCACGATGCAATAAGAGCAGAAATTGTTGCAACCGCGCATTATGGAGATGAAACCCGCCACAGGGCCGGCACCGCCGAGACGATGTGGCACCACGTCGCGATAAGTCTCCGTGACAGAGAGGTCGATGTTGATTGCCGGCTGGC
Organism: uncultured Muribaculaceae bacterium; assembly: GCA_910586175.1. GTDB lineage: Bacteria > Bacteroidota > Bacteroidia > Bacteroidales > Muribaculaceae > Lepagella. The sequence goes on from CAJUIJ010000022.1 coordinate 12,557, forward strand.
CGGTCTCGGCAGCCGCCACAAGATTTGGAAGATCGAGATAGGCATCAGGCCCAGCCACAATGTCGACGCCATGCTTGTCGATAAGCTCATTCTTAAGGCGTTCGGCCATACAGCCGATCACGGCTATGATGATGTTGCGTCCGAGTTTGCGGCGCATTGCATTCCAATAGTTGAGACGGCCGTAAATCTTCTGCTCGGCATTGTCGCGTATTGAGCAAGTGTTGATTAAGACTGCGGCGGCTTCAGAGTCAATATCGGTGGGTTCGTATCCGGCGAGCGACATCATGGCCGCAGCCACTTCAGAATCAGCCACATTCATCTGACAGCCATAAGTTTCGATGCGCACTTTTTTGGAAAGTGTGCAATTTTTTTCGTTATCGGGCAAAAAAAATGGTCCGTTTGTTGGTTTTGATTGCATAAAATTATTAATTTTGTGCAAAGTTACCATTTAAATCTAAACGTTACAAATGAGCATTCCATTTATTACACCCCAGGAAGCTGCAGAAGTGATAAATAATGGCGATACTGTCGCCACATCGGGCTTCACAGCTTCAGGAACGCCAAAGGTAGTAACGGTGGCGTTGGCAGAAAAGGCCAAGGCCCTCCATGAAAAAGGCGAACCTTTCAAAGTGAACTTATTTACGGGCGCATCGACCAACGATCATGTCGACGGAGAGCTTGCCCGTGCGGATGCGGTGAATTTCCGTGTGCCCTATCAGAGCCACAAGGATAGCCGCAAGTCGCTCAATGCAGAGGGCGGGATAGAATATTCCGATCTTCATCTGAGTCATCTGAGTCAGGACATGCGTTACGGATTCTACGGTGATGTTGATGTTGCGATAATCGAGGCTACGGAGATGAGTCCCAACGGCGAGGTGATACTCGGTGCCGGTATGGGCATGACCCCCACCATCGCGCAGATGGCCAAGAAGGTTATCATAGAGTACAGCAGCTACTATCACAACAGTTTCCGTGGTTTCCACGACAATTATATACCGGCTGATCCTCCGCATCGTCGCGAGATACCTATCTACAAGCCTAACGACCGCATCGGGTCACCCATATTGAAGATAGATCCGGCCAAGATAGTCGGTGTGGTGCCTTCCAATGCATCGGAGAGCATAGCACCCTTCACTGCCCCTGATGAGCTTACATCGCAGATTGGCCACAATATCACGCAGTTCCTGGTGAACGAATTGCGTGCCGGCAGAATTCCCAAGGAGTTCCTTCCCATACAGTCGGGCGTAGGCAATGTGGCTAATGCAGTGCTTTACGGACTTGGCGAGAGCGCGGATATTCCGGAATTCGTGATGTATACTGAGGTGATTCAGGATGCTGTGATGAAGCTGATGGAAGAGGGCAAGTGTAAGTTTGCCTCTACATGTGCGTTGACATTCAGCGACGACGCAATGCTTCGCTTCATGGACAACATTGACTTCTTCCGCGACAAGGTGGTGATGCGTCCGGGCGAGATTTCGAACCATCCTGAGGTGGTGCGCCGACTCGGTCTGATAGCCATGAACACTGCACTTGAGGCTGACATCTTCGGTAATGTGAACTCCACACATGTGCTCGGCACAAAGATGATGAACGGCATCGGTGGTTCGGCCGACTTCAGCCGCAACGCTTACCTGTCGATATTCAGCTGTCCCTCTATCCAGAAGGGAGGCAAGATTTCGACATTCGTGCCGATGGTGTCTCACCTCGACCATAGCGAGCACTCCGTCAAGATATTGGCAACAGAGCAAGGAGTCGCTGACTTGCGAGGCAAGAGCCCGCGTCAGAAGGCAGAGACCATCATCGAGAACTGCGTGCATCCGATGTACAAGCAGCTGATGTGGGACTACCTGAAGCTTGCCAACAAGAACGGCGGTCACACGCCGCACTATCTGCCGGCAGCCTTCGCACTGCACCAGGCCTTCATGGAGACCGGCGACATGCTCAACGCAGACTTCGCGAAATTCGGAGTATAACCCCGAATATCACATAAACCAAAAAAGTCGAACCATCATTGGTTCGACTTTTTTGGTGTTCGCCCGACATGGGCATAATCGGACGAGTGAAAATCAAGGTGCGCCCTGATAGTGGGATTGCATAATTCTTTAACGACTTCTGGATATCCCCCAACCGTGGTGATAGAAAAAATCAGAAGTAGCTATGTAGGCGCCATACAATGTACATTGCAATAACTAATGTAAAGGCCAGAAGTCCCCAACATTTATTCTTGATATATACAATTGCAAAAGCTACTATAGGAATCATTAAAGCTGCCAATAAGTAGGGCATTACCCAATTTTCGCTATTCAATTTTAGGTCGAAAATCAAGTCGAGAGGCAATATTAACGCAACCAATATTCCCGGTGCCAGCAACCAGTTGAGTTTGCGTTCTGTTTCCTTATCTAATCTTTTCATTAAATGATACTAAATGTCGTTATTTTTTATGCTTGTCGCAATTTTTAGAAAGTTTTACCAGTGAAGTGATAAAATCGATTTTATATTTGCAAAAGTAGTTAAAAATTATAAAATATGCAAAAAATACTACAAAAAAGGCTATTTTTGTTTAAATGTGCTAAATTTTTGGCAACAATATTTGAGTTTGCTGAATAATCTGTGCCCTGCTGAATTTCAATAAAATAAGCAGTATAAATATAAGGATTAACTAATAAACGTGAACTTATTGTTAAAAGAAGATTGCGGACACGATAATCACATAATTGAGCAGCTCATGTTGATGGTTCTAAGAAGCTGCGGCTTCGCCCGTTTTGGTTGCGATGGTTGTAGAGATTGGTGATTTGCGTGTTGCGGAATAAATTGTTATATTTGTGGGTGGATTGTGGTCAAAACCGGAATGATGAAAGAGTTAGGACGAAATAGTATGGAGGCTCGTTATCCTATCGGCGTGCAGTCGTTTGAGGAGTTGAGGACGAATGGTTATCTTTATGTTGATAAGACGGGGTATATACCCTCGCTTCTTAGCAACAAGTATTATTTTATGAGCAGGCCTCGCAGATTTGGCAAGAGCTTGTTCTTGTCGACTCTTGAGTCATATTTCAAGGGACGTAGAGATTTATTTGAAGGTCTTGCGATTCATGAAGTAGAAAAGGAATGGATTCAATATCCGGTGGTTCATATTGATTTCAATACAATGAATGCCACCGACGTTGAAGAGCTTAAGGACGAAATTCGTAAAGCATTGTTTGATATCATCTCGCAGTATAAGATTGAGGTTTGTTCATACGGATTATGGAGTAATGAGAATTATCCGATAGGGACGCTTTTTGAGGATGTCGTGATAGCTTTGCACAACAAATATGGCCGTCAGGTAGTGGTGCTTGTAGATGAATATGACAAGCCATTTATCGAGGTGCTGGATAATGAGACTATGCGTGACAATGCGATTGCGGAGTTGCGACCATTTTTCGGAGTGCTGAAGTCAGCCGACAAGTATATAAAGTTCGCTTTTTTAACCGGAGTGTCCCGCTTCCGTAACACTACCATATTCTCAGGTGCTAATAATCTGCTTGACATCAGTATGGATCGGGAGTACGGTTCGCTTATGGGTATAAGCCATGGTGAGATGCTTGAATATTTTAAAGAAGGGATATCCGGGCTTTCCGAATATTACGGAGTTCCGTTTGATAAGATGGTAGAGACGTTGCGCGATCGTTATGATGGATACAGGTTTACGCGTGCTGAGGAGTGGGTGTATAACCCGTTCAGTCTGTTGAATGCATTCAAGACTCAATCGTTAGATGACTATTGGGTAATGTCGGGTTCGTCGAAGATATTATCGACATATCTCCGGGAATCGGAATTTGCAATTGATGAATTGACAAGCGAGTGGGTATCGGCCAATCAATTGGCGAGTACATATTCTAAGGTCAATCCTGTTTCATTGTTTTTTCAGACCGGCTACTTGACTATAGATAAAGTGGATGGCAATCTCTTCTTACTGAAGATTCCCAATGAAGAAGTGCAGGGTGCTATGGCACAACTTATTTCCTTCCCTCCAGTTCGCTATGCAGCTTTGTTCCGGATGGGTTAGCGGATGGGTTAGCGGGGGGTTATTGTGAAGGTTATTGAGCCTCGGGCTGAGGGGGTGTTGGGGTCTTCGTTCCAGCGGGCTCCGCGGGCTGCTTGCTCGCAGGCGCTCAGTATCGATGCTGAGGCGTTTCCTCGTTTGCTGCGGGCCTTGGCTGAGGTGACGCGTCCGGCTGCATTTATTGTTACCTTTACTTCCACTACCACTTTGTTGCGTAGTTCTACGGAGGGTTTCGGACACCCCTTGAATGTGCGTCCGGCCACGCTTCCGGCTATGCCGACTCCGTTGCCCCCGGCACCGCTTGAGCCTGACTTGCCCGACTCCGAGCCATTGTGAGGGGAGAATTTCCCGGCCAGTTTGGACGTCACCTTCTTCTTCTCCTCGTCGGTCTTTGAAGGTTCGGTGGCCTTTACGGTGTTCTCCTTTTTCTGTGTCACCTTTTTCGGTTCGGCAGGGGCAGGCTTCGGGTTCTTGCCCGGCACTATGAGTTTCGTATTCTCTGTCGCTGCTTTTTCCGGTTCACCCTTTATCATCGGAGCAGGCTCATCATTCTTGACAGCCTCCTGTTCGCCGAGATTCTCTACTATTTCAGGCTCGATGAACAGTTCCTCATCCTCGACAAGTGCCTGTATCTCCGGTGTCGATGTCTCTGCGAGCATAGAACGATCGAAATCCATGCCGCAGAAGAAGAGGAAGAGCAGGAGCAGCAAGGCAACGGCAAAGGTTATGCCGGCGGCGATATATTTATCTTTCTTCGGGTTCATTTCATTCATTGAGAGATCTGGCGTGAGTGGCGAGAACCATACGGAGGTTGTTGCGGGCTGCATAGTCGAGCACACGCACCACCTTGCCATAGTCTACCACCGAGTCTGCGTAGAGGGCAATTGCGCGCGTGGAGTCGGCCTTTTGGATTAAGGAGAGTTCAGCACCGAGCTGGTCGAACTTCAACGGCTTAGGCACACTCAGCACGCCTGTCGAATCGTTGCGGTCGGCCACGAGATAGAGGTTTGACTCGGCATCGATATATACCTCAGTTACCGGCTTATTGGAGGTCTGCTCGCTGCTTTGGGGCAGGTTTACATCAATGGCTGCGGGAAATATTATGGTGGAAGTCACCATGAAGAATATGAGGAGCAGAAATATGACGTCGGTCATCGACGACATGGAGAAAGTGTCGAGCGACTGGAAATTGCGTTTGAGAGCCACAGTTCGGTTTGATAATTAATAATTAATAATTAATAATGAATGATGAATAATTATCGGCTACGCTTTGATAATTATCTGCATTTGTCCGGCGGTATCAGACTTGTCTCAGACTTGTCTCAGACTTGTATCAGACTTGTATCTGACTTGTGTCAGACTTGTATAAGACTTGTGTCAGACTTGTGTCAGGCCGGTTCGTTCAGGAGGTCCATAAATTCCATGGTCTTTGACTCCATGGAGTTCATCACGTTGTTGATTCTGGCCACCAGATAGTTGTATGCGAAGAGAGCGAGGATACCTACCACGAGACCTGCTACAGTGGTGACGAGGGCCTGATAGATGCCCGACGATAGCACTGTGATGTTGGCTGCGGTGCCGGCGCTTGCGAGGGAGAAAAAAGCCTGGATCATACCTACCACGGTGCCGAGAAATCCGAGCATCGGAGCGCCTGCGGCTGTGGTGGAGAGCCATGGCAGGCTTTTGCCGAGAGCCGAAATCTCGATGTTGCCGGTATTCTCAATTGCCACGAGCACGTCGCTCATGTTGCGTCCTATGCGAGAGAGGCCCTTGTCGATAAGACGGGCGTAGGGCGTGTTGGTCTTCTTGCAGAGATTGTGGGCAGATTCGATATCACCCTCGTGCACATACTCGCGTATGCGGCTCATGAAGGTCTTGTCTTCTTTGGCAGCTCTGGAAATGGCTATGGTGCGCTCCGTGAACACGTATATGGTGACGAGCAGAAGGAGTGCGAGAGGAATCATGATGTAGCCGCCATCCATTACGAGCGACCAGAAAGAGAGTGTTGTCATTTTTATGGGGTTGTTGGTTTTTAGTTTTTTTTGAGCTTAGGGTCTTTAAGGACTTTAGGGTCTTTAAGGTCTTTAGGGACTTTAAGGTCTTTAAGGACTTTAAGGACTTTAAGGTCTTTAAGGACTTTAAGGTCTTTAGGGTCTTTAAGGTCTTTAAGGTCTTTTGGCCTTTGGGGCTTTTTACTTCAGGCAGTCGAGGTATTGGCGTATTGTCTCCTTTATGCCTAAATATAGGGCATCGGAGATAATCGCGTGTCCGATGCTTACCTCATCGAGAAGAGGGAGAGCGTGCTTGAAGTATTTCAGGTTCTTGAGGTTCAGGTCGTGACCTGCATTCAGGCCTATGCCGAGTTTGCGGGCTTCCTTGGAGGCTATGACGAAGGGTTCGACAGCCACTATGGGGTCGGTGTCGTACATGTCGGCATAAGGTTTGGTGTAAAGCTCCACGCGGTCAGCCCCGATTGCGGCGGCAGCCCTGACCTGTGCAGGGTCGGCATCAACGAATATGGATACCCTTATGCCGGCGTTGCGGAATCTGGCCACAATGGGCTTGAGAAAATCTTCATGACGCACCACATCCCATCCTGCTGAACTCGTGAGAGCATCGGGTGCGTCGGGTACGA
>CAJUIJ010000022.1:19243-20998 GCA_910586175.1 uncultured Muribaculaceae bacterium
AGCGTCACCTGTGCCGGATCGGCCTTAATCACGAGATCGATAAACTCAGGCGTGGGATACCCCTCAATGTTGAATTCGGTGGAAAGGGAGTCCGAGAGGAGCGCCACGTCGTGACGTGTGATGTGGCGTTCGTCGGGTCTGGGATGTACTGTGATTCCCTGAGCTCCATACTCTTCGCAGTCAGCTGCGAATTTCTGCACATCGGGTATGTTTTCGCCACGGGCATTGCGGAGTGTGGCCACCTTATTGATATTGACACTTAAGCGGGTCATTTGGCTTTGATATTGGTTATTATTATCCTTACGGAAACGGCACGATTATACTAAAAACGTAGCTCCGTGCGTTTATTTCAAATAGCAAAATTAGTAAAAAAATAAGCAAAAACAAAACAAATGGGAATGAAAGCAAGAGATGCCGTGTCGCATCAGCGAGCCAAGGGATTACCGTGTCCGACAGGCATGGTGGATGGTGGCGTACACTTGCTGGAGGTGCTTCCGAGGCTCTTGGATGAGCCGAGCCGTGAGTTGGGAGTAACTGCCGAGGATGGCGATTGCGGGGTGATAGACCAGGCGTCGCTTCTTGAGGCTTTGGGCCGTATGATAGTGCCGCGTTATGATTGCAGTGTGATTGAGGTGGAGTGTTCGGCTTCTGATTATAGCGCTTCGCATCTTGCACGGGCTGTTGAAGACAGTGATGTGCATCTTGTGGATATGATCACTACGCCGATAGACAACAATCGACTTCGCGTCACACTTCGCGTGCGGTGCGAGGATCCTTCATCCACGGTGCATTGTCTGGAGCGTTATGGATATGAGGTGGCCGATGTGTTCGGCCATGAGAATGCCGGCTACACGGCCTCTATGGATCGGCTGTTGGCTCTGCATACATTGATGAACGTGTGATGTCATATTGAAGTTGTTTAAATAACTTCATGACGTGAAAATCAAGATGATATGAGAGTTGCATTGTGCGGTAATATAAGTCAGGATGACAGGCGTGAGGAGCTCCGACAGCTCTTGGGTGTGTTGCATGGCATTGGTTGCAATGTAAGTGTGGAGAGGTCGTTTCATGACTATCTGTTGAGGCTGGGCGTTTCGACAGGTGTGTGTGTTACTGTTGATGTGCTTCCGCAATATTGCGATGTAGTGCTTAGTGTGGGGGGCGACGGCACGTTCTTGCGCACTGCGGCCTGGATTGGCGGCGCATCAGTGCCGGTGATGGGTGTGAATACCGGCCATCTCGGTTACCTGGCGGCTTATTCCATGTCTGACATGGAGGAATTGCGCCGCGGCCTCATTGGCGACAGGGAGCTTTCGCCTCGCATCATGCTTGAAACGGAGTGTGAGGGCATGCCCGACGATTTCTATCCGTTTGCGCTCAATGAGGTGGCCGTGTCCAAGGGTGACACTACGTCGATGGTCAATGTGCGGGCGTATGTCAACGGACATTATCTTGCCGATTACTTGGCCGATGGTTTGTTGGTGGCTACGCCTACCGGCAGCACCGCTTATAATCTGTCGTGCGGTGGCCCTATATTGGAACCCACTATGCAGAGCATGGTGTTGTGCCCGATTGCGCCACATTCGCTCACATTGCGTCCGTTGGTGATTTCGGCAGACTCGGAGCTGCGTCTTGAGGTGAGTTCGCGGGGTGCGGCAGAGTGTCACATCGGAGTGGATGGCCGCACGTTTGTTGTGCCGGCGAGTGGTGCAACGCTCAGGGTGCGCCGCAGCTGCAACATAGTCAATGTGGTGC
>CAJUIJ010000023.1 GCA_910586175.1 uncultured Muribaculaceae bacterium
ATTTGGTTCTGACGAGCCGTTAACTGATTATTAAAAAATAACCGAAGTATTGTAAATTGGTTTGTATCGTATTTTTGATGATTTTTTCGGGAGATTGGCTCAACCTCGCAGAAGCATAGTACCCCCTATGGTTCAAGAGGTTGAGAATATATCTCGGAAAAATGGCAATAAGACGATGCGAATTCATTTACCAATTTATAGAACCTCCCTTAAGTTTACGGATAGGCCGACTACAATTTTTAGCACAGGTGGGCGTTATTTCTTATGAATGTGTTCATTGCCCTTGCGACATGATGCGTCAGCAAGCGAACCCATGCATATTTGAAAAAATTAACAGAACACTTAATAACTGATGAAAAAGACATTTGCAGTCGGACTCGGCGCCTGTGCCATAGCACTCGCTTTCGCCGCCAAAGACCCTGTCATCATGACCGTTAACGGCGTGGATGTGCCGAAATCTGAATTTGAATATCTTTACAACAAGAATTCTCAGCAGCAAGTTAATCCACAGACGCTCGATGAGTATGTGGAGATGTTCAAGCTTTACAAAATGAAGGTTGCCGATGCCCGCGCCGAAGGCATTGACACAATGGCCTCTTTCCGTCGTGAGGCTGACCAGTACCGTCACGAACTCGCAGCTCCTTATCTTGCAGACTCGCTTTTTCTTAACAGTCTTGTAAAGGAAGCCTACGACCGTTCGAAAGAGGAGGTGGAGGCATACCATATCATGCTGTTTAAGCCCCGCGACCCGTCGATGGTTGATGCTGCGCGCAATCGTGTGGACAGCATTCGCCAGCTGTTGCTCAACGGAGCTGACTTTGCTGACCTCGCTACCCGCTTCTCTCAAGACCGCGGCAGTAGCGCCAAGGGTGGCCGCATGGGCTGGATGGTGGCTAATTCTTATCCTTATGCTTTTGAGGTTGCCGCTTACAATCTGCCCGAAGGTCAAATCTCCGATGTAATAGATTCCGGAGTTGGCTTCCATGTGCTCAAAGGTGGCAAACGCCGTCCTGCCCGTGGCAAGGTCAAGGCAGCCCATATCCTTAAGCTCACACAGGGAAAAAGCGATGCTGATAAAAAGAAGGCTAAGGCTGAGATCGATAGCCTTTATCAGCTCGTTATCGCAAATCCCGCTACGTTTAACCATATAGCCTCAACCAACTCTGAAGATCCCGGTTCGGCTCGTCAGGGTGGCGTGCTCCCTGCTTTTGGTACCGGTGAAATGGTTGCCGAATTTGATTCGGTGGCTTTTGCACTTGCCGACAATGAAATCAGCGAGCCGTTCGCAACATCTTACGGTTATCATATCATTAAGAAGATCGGTAGCGAACCTATCGCATCGATGGAGTCGATAAAGCCCCGCCTGCTCGCAAGAATCACGAGCCCTCAGGATCCCAGATTCCTGATGGTGCGCGAGAACCAGACCAAGAAGCTCGCCAAGAAGCACAAGGGTTCTCTTAATGAAAAGAATCTCCAGGCATTGCGCAACGATGTCAAGACATTAGGTCTCGACTCAGCTCTCTACGCGAAATGGAATGCCGCACCTCAGGCTGACATGCAGGTGTTTGCTGTAAATGGCAAGTCCACAAAACTTGCTGACGTAGTGGAAAACCTCAGCAGGATTCAGCTCCCGGCTTCTGCATATGCTGTCAAGGAATTCGATAATGTGGTCGATATGCTCTACAATCGCGAACTCGTCAATGCCGAAGAGGATGCACTTCTCACAGAGCAACCCGACTATGCCAACTTGCTTCGCGAATATGTAGATGGCAGTCTCCTCTACGAGGTTAGCGTGCGCAAGGTGTGGGATAAGGCTGCAAAAGACACCGAAGGTCTTAAGGCTTATTTCGAGGCTAACCGCGACAACTATAAGTGGGCAGAGCCACGTGCCAAGGGCTTCCTCGTGCAGGCTTTGAATGACTCTGTTGGAAATCTCGTGCGCGAACGCGCAGCCGCCCTCCCTGCTGACTCCCTTATCTCTACAATCCGCAAGGAATTCAAGGGAAAGGCCGCTATTGACCGCGTTCTTGTATCGAAAGGTACCAACGCCATGGTCGACAACATCATGTTCGGTGGTCCTGAGTCTGCTCCAACCAACAGTAAATATACCGTATACTTCATGATTAACCCACGTCTTGTAAACGAACCTGAAGAGGTGGCTGACGTTAAGGGTATGGTGACGAGCGACTACCAGAATGAGTTCCAACAAGCTTGGGAAAATGAACTTCGCAAGAAATATCCGGTGACAGTCAACGAGAAGGTGCTTCGTAAAGTCAAGAAATAAACGGCTCGTCGACACGCACGACGCATAATTATTAGACGCATAATTATTAAGGGTGTATCATAAATCGGTTTATGGTACACCCTTATTATTGTTTGCAACTGTCACGAAAAATTGCTAAATTTGTAGATTAAATATCGAGAGACTTCGTTTAAATAGATAAGGTGTTGGTAAACATAAGATTATCATATGTGTCAGCCATGATGGTGCTACTGGTGACATTTGCTTGTGGCAGACCGGGTGCTCCGGCTGAAGCGGAAGAGGATGCGCTTGTCACGGTAGGCGACTCCACGCTAAGGTTGGCCGATGTGGTGCGTCACATTCCGGCAGGTCTTGACTCGGAAGATAGTCTCAGGATGTTTCACAATATAGTAAGCTCTTGGGTAGATGGTCTTGTGCTCTCAAATGTGGCTCAACGTAATATCCCCGATATGCGTCGCATCGACCGAATGGTTCAGGAATATCGGAATAACCTGATAATAAGTGAATACATGCGTCTGATGTCTGAACATAGTGCGAATGATGTTGATGAGAAGAGCATGAAGAATTATTATCTCGGACATGCTGATGAGTTCGTGCTTGACCAGCCTCTGGTAAAGGGTGCTTACATACGTCTTGATGAGGGTGACAGCCAACTTCCAAATCTTCGCAAATGGCTTGCAGACTTCTCCGACGATTCGTTCGATAAGATAGAACGCTCCGGCTTAAGGCATGCCACGGCTTATGAGTATTTCGGTGACGTATGGCACGAATGGGGCGAAGTGGCAGAGAGGATACCATATCGGTTTTTCGATGCCGACGCGTTTGTGAAATCGACTAAGGATTTCGAGACTGCATATGACGGGTCGGTCTATCTGCTTCATATTTCAGATCATGTACCTTCAGGTGATATAATGCCATATGAATATGCACGCATCAAAATTGCAGAGATGATGCGTGTGGAAGATATAAATGCTTCACGGGCCAAGCTTAAAACCGACATATATCGGCGAATGATCAAGGATGGCATGTTGAAACCCGGTCTTTACGACCCGGTTAAAGGGGAGATGAGGAAAGAGAATATAAACGATAAAGACAACAGTAATAAAAAATGAATATAGTGAAATCACGCAATCTGATATTAGGCGCAGTGGCCTTGGCTGCTGCGTGTGCCGTTGCGGCCCCTGTCAAGAAAAATGTAATTGACGAAGTGGCGTGGGTAGTCGGCGACGAGCCGATATATCGGTCGGATATTGAGGACCAGTACATGCAGATGAGACAGGAGGGTGCGCCGATTCAGGGTGACCCATATTGCGTAATACCTGAACAGTTGGCCGTGCAGAAGCTCTTTTTGCATCAGGCCAAGATTGATACTATAGAGGCTCCTGAGTCTCAGCTCAGTTCCGGCGTGGAGAAGCGGATAAACTATTTTGTGGCAAACCTCGGCTCTCGCGAGAAGGTGGAGGAGTATTTCCATAAGCCGATAAATGCATTGCGTGAGGAACTCAAGGAGATGATGCGCACAGGTTATATCGTAGATCAGGTGCAGGCTACACTCACCAAGGATATCAAGGCCACTCCTAATGACGTGCGCAAGTATTTCGATGCTCTCCCGGCCGACAGTGTGCCTTATGTGCCTATGCAGGTGGAGACTCAGCTCATATCAATCAATCCGCGTATTCCTGAGCAGGAGATTGAGGATGTAAAGGCGCGTCTGCGCGACTATTCCGAGCGTATCAACAACGGTGAGTCTTCCTTCTCCAGTCTTGCTATTCTGCACAGCGAGGATGGTTCAAATCTTCAGGGTGGCGAACTTGGATTCCACGGCCGTGCCGACTGGGTGCCCGAGTTCTCGCAGGTGGCTTTCAATCTTACCGACCCCAACAAGGTGTCGAGAATTGTGGAGACCGAATATGGCTATCACATTATTCAGCTCATAGAGAAGCGTGGCGACCAGGTGAACGTGCGCCACATCCTGCTGACTCCGAAGGTCAGCTCAAAAGACCTCGCTGATGGCGTCGTGAAACTCGACTCTCTGCGTAAGGAGATGGTGGCCGGCAAGGTGTCGTTTGATGAAGCTGCATACTGGATTAGCCAGGATAAGGACACGAAAAACAATAAGGGTGTGATGATGAATATGAAGACCGGGTCAAACCGCTTCGAGATGCAGGACCTCCCGCCGGAGATGGCCCGCAAGGTGGAGACCATGCAACCGGGCGATATTTCTGAAGCTTTCATCATGAAAGACCCTAAGAAAAACCGTGATGTCATAGCCCTTGTAAAGCTGACCAAGCGTATACCCGGTCATAAGGCCAACCTTAGCGAGGATTACAACATGATCAAACAGATGTTTGAGGCGCACGCCAAGGGCAAGGTTGTAAAAGATTGGGTTGAAAAGAAGATAGGGGAGACCTACACCAAGGTGTCTGACGGTTGGGGAAATTGCGAGTTCACATACAAGGGCTGGCAGAAAAATGAAAAGTAGTTTCCAGAAACCATTATATATTGTTTACGCGCTGGCAGCATTATTGTGTGCGAGCGCTTTCTCTGTGTTCTCCGGTGCCCAGACGCAGAAGAAGCAATTGTCTACCGATAATTACCATCGGCCTGCCCCCACCAAACCTATCAAGCCCACGATTCCGGATGTCAACCGCTATCAGGAGGATAAGGTATTTCTCGAATACGCAGATTCTCTTTTCCGTCCCCCACATGAGTATGAGGAGTTTCAGATCGTCAAGGGTTCTGTGAAGTTCAGGCAGGGTGGTATGTGGATGTTTTGCGACTCTGCATATTATTACCCCGAGAAAAATTCGATGGATGCCTTTGGCCACGTGGAGATGCGTCAAGGCGATACGCTCTTCGTTTATGCCGACAAGCTCTATTATGACGGTCTCGCCAAGCATGCGGTGCTTACAAAAGGCCCTTCGCGCGGCAATGTGCAGCTCAAGAACCGATCTGTTACCCTCACCACCGATAGCCTTGATTATGATATCAATTCCGATCTCGGTTGGTATGCAGTGGGTGGTCGCCTTGAGGATGATGTCAACACTCTGACCTCGCAATATGGCGAATATTCACCCGGCACCAAGTTGGCTAAGTTTCGCACTGATGTTGTGCTCAATAATCGTAAGGATGGTTATAAACTCTTTACCAATGAGCTTGATTACAGCACATTGACTCATATCGCTGAAATCAACAGCCCCACGCGCATCGAAGGAGCCAATGATACCATCATCACCACGCAAGGTTTCTACAATACGCAGACTGACCGTGCAGAGCTGACTTCGAGGTCAACGATACTTCATAGCGATTCCAACCGCAATGTCACGACCCTTGAGGGAGACTCGATAATTTACGACAAGCAGACCCGCACCAGCCGGGCTTTTATGTTTCGCAATCCGGCAAGACACGCCGCGCCGATGGTTATAACCGACACCGCTCGCAAGGTGATGTTGATAGGAGGATATGGCGAGTATAATGATTCGTCACGTTTCGCCTATTCCACTGATTATCCGCTTCTCATTGAGTTTTCGCGTCCGGATTCACTTTATCTTCGGGCTGACACCATATTGTCGTTTATCGAGACCGGTAAAGTGCCGGTATTCGACACTGTGCCCAAGATTACGGTGACTACGGTCGATTCGATAGCAGGTGAGTCTGCGCCGGCCATTGATTCTATCACCAATTATGAAGTTGTGGTGGTCGATTCCGTGGCCAAGGATTTTCATGTGGCTAAGGCAATAGGCAAGGCGAGGTTTTTCAATCGTGACATGCAGGGCATAGCCGACACGCTGTTGCTCAGGGAGCAGGATTCTATTCTATATATGCTTCGCAAACCTGTCGTTTGGTCGGGTGAGAGACAGATATATGGCAACCGTATTGACGTGCATTTCAATGACTCCACACCCGATTGGGCATTGTTGCCTGAATCAGGACTCGCTGCCGAGCATGTGGCCGAGGACTTCTATAATCAGTTGCAAGGTTCGCGCATGAAGGCTTGGTTTGAAAATAAGACACTCAAAAGGCTTGAGGTTGAGGGTAACGTCATCGCATTGACTCTTCCCCAGGAGAAGGACTCATCTTACAATAAGTTGGTACATGCAGAGTCTTCTTATCTGACGTTGCAGATGGATTCCAATAAAGTGGAGCGCATGAAGATGTGGCCCGAAGTGACAGGCTATGTTGCCCCTCTTTTCGATGTCAAGAAATCACAACAGTTTATTGAAGGTTTTCGTTGGCTTGAGAAGCTACGCCCCATCAGGGCATGGTATGGCGACCGCCTGCATTGGAATGACGAACTTGGGGATGTCAGCGACGAACTTGAACAATATTTCCTCCAGCCCCCGCTCTTCAAGGTGATCCCAAAGCCAAAACGTACGCTACCGGCTGAGTCAGACAAGTCAGACAAGTCCGACCAGTCCGACCAGTCAGGCAAGTCCGACCAGTCCGACGGGTCCGACCAGTCAGACGACAATGACCAGTCCGACAAGATAGTGAGCCAAGAGGGGAGTGCTACCGAACAAAAAGTAGTAGAGACAAGCAATGAGTGATATCATTAGACTTTTGCCCGACTCCGTAGCCAACCAGATTGCGGCGGGTGAGGTGATACAGCGACCGGCCTCTGTCATCAAGGAGTTGGTCGAAAATGCGGTGGATGCCGGTGCCACTGAGATTAATATAGTAATCAAGGATGCCGGCAAGACTCTTATACAGGTTATCGATAATGGTTGCGGCATGTCGGAGATGGATGTGCGGATGGCTTTTGAGCGTCACGCCACTTCCAAAATACGTCAGGCCGACGATCTCTTCTCGCTCCATACCATGGGCTTCAGGGGTGAAGCCCTTCCCTCCATTTGCGCTATATCGGAAGTGGAGGTCAAGACTCGTCTCGAAAGTAATCCGATGGGCACACGCCTGTTGATTCTCGGCTCCAAGGTGATTGAGCAGGAGCCTTGCGTCTGCGAGAAGGGTACAGTGATTTCTGTGCGCAAGATTTTTTTCAATGTGCCGGCGCGTCGCAAGTTTCTGAAGAGCGATAATGTGGAACTCTCCAATATAATGCGTGAATTCGAACGACTTGCGCTTGTCAACAACAATATACGTATGCGCATCGATACCGGCATAAAGCAAATAGACCTGCGTGCCGCCTCTCTGCGCTTGCGCATAGAGGACATATGGCGCAATTCGCTCAAGTCTGACCACCTGATACCGGTCGATGTCGACACTTCGCTTGTAAAGATCGAGGGTTTTGTGTCAAGACCCGAGTTTGCGCGTCGCCGCAATCCGCTTCAATATCTGATTGTGAATGGCCGCAATATGCGTCATCCTTATTTCCACAAGGCTATAATGAGCTGCTATGATAATCTCATTGCCTCTGACACGATGCCTTGCTATTTCATAAAGTTTCAGGTTGACCCTTCCACTATCGATGTCAATATTCATCCTACCAAAAATGAGATTAAGTTTGAATATGAGCAGCAGATATGGCCCATACTCGTGTCGGCGGTGAAGACGGCTTTGGGCAAATTCTCCGCTGTGCCGAGCATAGATTTCTCAATCGATGCTCTCCCGGTTGAGCCTTTCATGCCCGGTGACGCGCCTCATGCCCCGCGCATGGATTATCGTAATGATTACAATCCTTTCAAGTCAGAACGCGACAACATGACCCATGTGGAGTCTGACTGGCAGAAACTATATGAAGGTTTTAGCACGGGGCGCGTTTATACCCCTCCTGTGTCGATAATGCAATCTGAACCCAATGCCGGTTCGGTGCCTCAGTTGCTACCTCTGGTCGATGATATAGAGACGGAGGAAGGTCCGCGTGTATGCATGCAGATTGCCGATAAGTATATCGTGACTTCCTCGCGCGAAGGTCTGTTGGTCATAGATCAGCATCGCGCCCATGTCAAGATACTGTATGAGGAGTATATGGCACGAGCATCACGTCAGGAGATTATCTCTCAGCGAGTCATGTTTCCGGAATCAATAACTCTCGACGAATCGCAAAGCGCAGCTCTTGAAGGCATTTCAGAAGAATTGCGTAATCTTGGTTTTACTTTGGAATATGAGTCTGACATGAATTGGCTCATAACGGCAATGCCTCCGCTTCCTCCGCGCACCAATGCCAAGGATGTGATTTTGCGCATTCTTGACTCCGTGGCTGAGGATTCAGTGAATTATGGCAAAGAGCAGGATTTGCGTGGCTCTATAAAGAGTCGCGTGATGCTCTTGGCCGCGAGGTCGGCGGCTATTCGCGGTGGCCAGACTCTCTCGGAGGTTGAGATGAAGAATGTAGTGGAATCACTTTTTGCACTCCCTGACCCTTCGTTTACCCCAAGCGGAAATCCTATCTATACGCTATTCGACGACAACCGCCTATCCAAACTTTTGAACTGAAACAACGCAAGTTGCTATGGAAGAACAATTTCCAAATCACCCACTCCCTCATACATGCACAGGATTAAGTAGTGATTTGGAAATCTCCGGTCTATAAGGGGTGATTTGGAAATCACCCTTCCATATGTGGACTTCTGAATTGTTATCTGAGATTCACTATTTTTTCTGTTTTGTTGCCTTGCTTTATGATATAGATTCCCTTAGGGGCATCATCGATTTGCTCAATTGCAGACTCAATATTTGCAGCAGACGCAATTTTTTGTCCATCAAGTGAGTAAACCGTGGCAGGCACTTCTGTCGCATCCACGGCAATTCCTGAAACTCCGGAGAGTGAGCTCGACTTGTGGATGTAGTATTGTAACTTGTTACCGTCAAATTCGTAGCTGATAAGTGCCTTGTCGCCGGCTACTGTATATTCACCTTCCGCGTTAGGCTTTACTACACGTGCAGATTCAGGGTCATAAACCTCAGTCGGTTCAGAAATCACAGCACCGGGTATACGGGCCGGGGTCAGTGTAAACCTGAATGCTTCTCCCTCTGCCGACTTACGCTCCGGTTTCATGATGCTGTTGAGGTTGACAACCATGTTGGCGGTGTGCTCCTTGACATAGTCTGCAATAGCAGGTGCGCAATATATTTTGCGGCTTCCGACCTCATCCAAAAGCCCATCGCTATATTGCTTTGCGTATGTGGAATAGTCGTCCCAAAGAATGAATACCAAATCCAGTTTTTTACAATCCAAGAATGCATTGGTGCCAAGGTGAGTCATCTTGTAAGGGAGTACAATCTGCTTAAGGTTCTGAGCATTGTAAAATACAGAGCTGGTGATGTTGATACCCACGGGAAGCGCGAACTCGGTCATGGTGTAGCAAAATGAGAAGGCATTGTTGCCGAGGTAATATAGTTCATCGCTGAAAGTCATGTTCTTAAGCATATCGCAATTCTCGAAAGCGAAGTAGTCGATATATGTCACCTTCGGCAAATTCACAGTTTCGAGAGCAGAGCAATATGAGAAGGTGCGGTTTTCTATTTTTTCCACATTTTCGAAAGAGGCCTGTTTCAGTTCCTTGCAATTTGTGAAAGCTGATTCGCCGATGGTTGTAACCTGAGTGGTGCCATATATGTTTGTCATGGCTGAGTTACCTAAGAATGCGCGGTTGCCGATTGTGGTGATATGCTCGCCGAGGATTACGCTTGTAAGTTTTTTCTGATTGGCAAATCCCTTTTCGGCAATATTTGTAACCTTATACACATTGCCGCTCTGATCTTTAACGGTCGCGGGAATGGAAATGCTCTCTACATCGAGATTCTCTTTGATGGCCGATACAGTGGCAGTCATGTCATCGTTCAGTTCAAATTGGAGATTTCCATTGTAGATGGTCTCGGCATTAAGTTGCGTGGAAGCGAGCAGCGCAGCCGCGACCATGAATTTTGAATGTAATGCTTTAGTCATAATAAATATAGTGTTGAAAATTTTTGCAAACATTTTTGCAAAAATACAACACCAATCCATTTACAACAAGCCATAAAGACCAATCAAAACCGATATAGACTCACAATAGACTCACAATAGACCGGCAATTTACCGAATATTTCTTATTGCCGTCGACGGAGTCTCCTTCCTCCCTGTGGCATCGCGATAACTGCCTCCCAATCGACGCGAAGCCACCGGGAGGGAGGAGCCTCCGGCGACGACCCACAAGAATTAAAAATTAGAATTGCTTCGCATCGTTGCATAGCGAACTAAAGAGGAGGCGCCGCCGACGACAGCAGTATAGTGATAATAGGGTTGTGTGCATAAAATAAATCAGGGAGGCCCGGAGGGTCTCCCTGATAAGTATGGATGGTAAGTTGTGTATTAGCGGTCGGATTCGGCAATCATGCGTGTCACGCTGCTGTTGAATGCGCTTTCGTTCTTCAACTGCTCTACGGTGAGGTGCATGCGGTAACGCCAGTAATGACGAGGATTAGCGGGCACGTTAATCTGTTCATCAGCCGGGTTGCGGCGACGTAATCCACCATCGATCGACAGCCAGTCCTGAAGCGGCAGTATGCAGAGCATCGACGGGCTCTTGAGCTGCAACTCTACGATCTTGTTGCAAATCCAAGGCTCAGCGAAATAAGGAGCCTCGCCATACTCATGAAGCACATGGTTGAAGAAATTCTGTGCCACGCCATGGTCTTCTTCCCACCAGCCGCGTATGCCCGGCATGTCGTGGGTAGAGGTGGTGCAGACACTGTAATAAGGATAATGCCAAGTGTCGCCAAACTCTGCCTTCGGATCCTTAGGCATGCGCTGTATCTCAAGGCTCAGAATCTTGAGCTGATTCATCACAGCAGGCACGCAGTCAGGAATCATGCCGAGGTCCTCACCGCAGGCGAGCATCGCAGTCGAGTCGAGCAACGGCGGAAGTTTCCACATAGCCTTGCCATACCAGAAGTCATTGTGGCGGTGATAGAAGAAGTCATTGTAAAGGCGGTTGAAACACCACTTGGCGTAGTCGCTGAGCATACGGTACTGATAAGTATACTGAGCGGCGATGCGGGGATGGTAATGTCCCTTCTGATATGGATCCTCGATGAAGAGCACGTCATCGATAATGCCAAGCAGGGCATTCTTGAAACGCTGATTCTTCTCGTTATCCTCACGCTGAGCAAACACTTCCTCCACCTTTAGCTGAGTGCTGACAAATGGTTTCAGGCAATAGCGGTCGCCACCCACACGGTCAAGAAACTCAGCCTTGGCCTCCTCAGAGTCATTGCCGAAGAAATCAGTGAGCATCCATTCGAGTATGAGCGGATGAGTCTGCACATCTGCATCAATCCAGAAATCATAGCTGTTGCGCAATTCCTCGGGCGAGAAGGGCATAGCAGGGTTGAAATAACCCAGCAGACCATGCACCGCGTCAAGAGGAATCTGCCATATGCGGAAGAAACCGAGAATATGGTCAATGCGGTAAAGGTCGAAATATTCCGACATCTTGCGGAAGCGGTCTTTCCACCAAGAGAAGCCATCTTCGGCCATAGCGTCCCAGTTGTAAGTAGGGAAGCCCCAGTTCTGACCCAACACAGAGAAGTCATCTGGTGGAGCACCGGCCTGGCAGTCCATGTTGAACAGACGGGGATTCTTCCACGCGTCAACGCTGAAACGGCTTATGCCGATAGGTATATCACCCTTAAGCACCACACCCTTGCTGTGAGCGTAGTCGCATGCCTCGCGGAGCTGCTTGTCAAGATGATACTGCAAGAAGTAGTGATAGTCAATCTCCTTGCGGTTTTCCTCCACGTAGCGGTTTACCTTATCCTCGTCATATTCGGCATACTCGCCCCACTGGTTATTGTCGGGAGTATGGAACTGCTCGCGCAGAGCCGACCAGGCTGCGTAGGGGAGAAGCCAATACTCGTTTTTCTCCACAAACTCCTTGTAATCCTTGCGGCGTTTGGTGCCCGCACCATCCTGAGCGTAAATTTCGCGCAGATACTCGTTCTTTGCATTGTTTACACGCTCATAGTCAATCTCGTCGAGCTTGTTTAGTTCCTTGCGTATATTCTCATAATACTCCTTGCGGGCTTCATCTTTCAGTTCGCCGACTGCATACGGACGGAGATACATCGGATGCAATGCGAAGATTGAGTTGGCCTTATAAGGATAAGAGTCTACCCAAGTGCCGGTCATCGTGGTGTCGTTGATAGGCAGAATCTGAAGTATGTTCTGCTTCGTCATCACACACCAGTCTGCCATCTGCTTCATGTCGAGGAAATCGCCTACGCCGAAATCCTCCTCACTTCTGATTGAGAATACAGGTATGGCTGTGCCGGCACCTTTCCAAGGACGCTTGGGGTTGGCAAAACGTATACCGTCGATCACGACACGCTGCATCGGATTCTCAGTCGGTATGCCATATATACGGTTGTTGAGCTGTTCCCATCCAGCCACTGCACCATCTTTCTTGCGTACAATAAACTTGTACTCAAAAGGCACTTTGAGTTTAGCAAGGTCGAGGTTTATTTCCCAGATGGGGAAGTTGTGATCGTTGAGCACAAGAGCCTTCTCGGGGTTCCAGTCGCCAAGATATTCACCCTCGCCGGTCACTGCGAGCACCTCGTCGGGGGCGATGATGGGAGCCTCGATACGTATGCAGAGTGTGCCGGGAAGCACCGGTAGCTGAGCGTCGCGCTCCTCACGGCGGAAGATGCTCTGGGTGAATGCCGACGAATAGAACGGCTTGTCGGCCGGCATGTCGAGCCAGTCGTCAAATATCACCACATCATCTACGCCTTCTCCCGAACGGTATCTGCGGGGCGCACCCCATTCGAAACGCCATGCACGGTTATCAGCCTTCACCACATAGTAATAATCGAAATCCTCAATGGGCTTGTCGCTCTCGAGTTCGAATTGCCATAGGTCAGGGCTTACCATTTTCATCTCCACACCGTTGCGTGCATCGCCACCTCCGAGCTTAGCGGTGGTGCCGCACACCCAAAGGCTTTCACCCCAATTGGTGTGGTAGTTGATGTTAAACGTTATTTTCATGTCTTGATTATTGAGGTTATTAAATCTTCAATATTTTGATGTAGGTTGGTTTTGTTGGATAATGAAGTTGTTTAAACAACTTCATTGTCAGCCTCCGCATTTGGAGTTGCCGCAGTTGGTGCATATCAGACATCCCTCCTGGTATACGAGGCTCTCCTGACCACAGTTGGGGCATTTCTGACCTTTGGCCTCTGTGCCGTTGGTAAGATACTTCTTCAAGGCTCGTTCCACTCCCATCTTCCATGTGTTGATGTTGGTCGAATCGAGTTCAAGACCTCCCACAAGTTTGAGCACCTGGTCGATAGGCATGCCATAACGCAGCACTCCCGAAATCAGCTTCGCATAGTTCCAGAACTCGGGGTTGAACTTCTCGCTTAGGCCCTCGATAGTAGTCTTGTAGCCACGCTTGTTGATAAACTGGAAGTCGTAGCGCTTCGAGCCGTCAGCAGCATATGTCTTGATAATCTTACCCTTGCTGACGCTCTTGGGGCAGAATATGCCATCCTCATCGTCGGCAAGGCCGGTGAATACCTCATAGGGCTTGTTGTTGACAAGTCCGACGAAGGCGATCCACTTTTCTTTGTTGTTCTGGAAGCGTACCACATCTGCCTCCAGTTCAGAAGGTCGTTTAAGCAGGTGTGCGGGCTTTGCCATAATTGGTTCTGAAGTCTGCTTCTTGCCCACGGCCTCGAGCACATTGTTGCGTGAGCCGTCACGATACACTGTGCATCCTTTGCAACCAGCCTTCCATGCTTCTACATAGAGTTGGTTCACAAGCTGTTCGCTCACGTCGGCAGGCAAGTTGATTGTTACAGATATCGAATGGTCCACCCATTTCTGCACAGCTCCCTGCATCCTCACTTTCTCCACCCAGTCCACATCGTTGGCAGTAGCTTTGTAGTAAGGAGATTTGGCCACCAGCTCCTCAATCTCTTCGGGGGTCAGCTTGGCTTTGTGCTCTATGCCGTTGACATTCATCCAAGTGAGGAACTTATGGTGATACACGGTGTATTCCTCAAAAGCATCGCCCACTTCATCCACAAAGTCGACACGCACATCAGGGTCGCCGGGGTTCACTTTGCGGCGGCGGGTGTAGACGGGCATGAACACCGGCTCTATGCCCGACGATGTCTGGGTCATGATGCTCGTTGTGCCTGTGGGAGCAATCGTAAGGCAGGCTATGTTGCGGCGGCCATGCTTCACCATGCGCTCGTAGAGTGCCGGATCCCATTCGCGTATGCGGCTGATGTATGGGTTGTTCTCCTCGCGCTTGGGGTCATATACCTCGAATGCGCCGCGCTCAGTGGCCATGTCGACCGACGCGCTGTAATATGCGAGTGCCAATGCGCGGTGCACCTTTACTGAAAAATCGGTTGCTTCAGGTGTGCCATAGCGCAAGCCTAAGGCTGCGAGCATATCGCCTTCGCCTGTTGTGCCGCAGCCGGTGCGGCGTCCTTTGAGTGTCTTGTTGCGTATCTTGTTCCAGAGGTTCAGCTCGGTGCTCTTCACTTCAGCAGTCTCAGGGTCGGAGTCTATCTTGGCTATGATAGTGTCGATTTTCTCCATCTCGAGGTCGATGATATCGTCCATGATGCGCTGGGCTTTGCCCACATGGTCAGCGAAGAGCTCGAAGTCAAACTCCGCTTCGGGTGTGAAGGGATTCTTCACGTAGCTGTAGAGGTTGATGGCTACAAGTCGGCAGCTGTCGTACGGACAGAGAGGTATCTCGCCGCAAGGGTTGGTCGACACGGTCTCGAAGCCGAGGTCTGCGTAGCAGTCGGGCACAGATTCGTTCTTGATAGTGTCCCAGAAGAGCACACCGGGTTCGGCGCTTTTCCAGGCGTTGTGGGTAATCTTGGTCCACAACTTGGCTGCATCGATATCTTTGGTGAATACCGGGTTTTCACTTTTGATAGGATACTGCTGGCGATATGGCTTACCCTCAGTGGCGCAACGCATGAACTCGTCGTTGATCTTGATCGACACGTTGGCGCCGGTCACTTTGCCCTCCACCATCTTGGCATCTATGAAGTCTTCGGCATCGGGATGCTGTATGCTTACGGTCATCATCAGGGCGCCGCGACGTCCATCCTGGGCCACCTCGCGGGTGGAGTTGCTGTAACGCTCCATAAATGGCACAAGACCTGTGCTCGAGAGTGCGGAGTTCTTCACCGGACTTCCCTTGGGGCGAATGTGCGAGAGGTCGTGACCTACACCGCCGCGTCGCTTCATGAGCTGCACCTGCTCCTCATCTATGCGGATTATGCCGCCGTATGAGTCGGGGTGCCCGTCGAGTCCGATTACAAAGCAATTGGAGAGCGACCCCACCTGGAGGTCATTACCAATGCCGGCCATCGGGCTTCCCTGCGGCACTATGTAGCGGAAGTTCTGCAACAGTCCGAACACAGTCTCCTCGCTCATCGGGTTGGGATACTTGTTCTCTATGCGCACTATCTCGCGGGCTATGCGGCGGTGCATATCATCGGGCGTAAGCTCGAAAAAGTTGTCGTCGGAATCCTTGAGCGCATACTTGCTCGCCCACACACGGGCAGCCAATTCATCTCCCTTGAAATATTTCAAGGTAGCTTCGAATACTTCGTTGTAGGTGTATGTGGTTTGTGACATTATTTTTGGGAAATCGTAGTTTCGATTTGCGACTGTAAAATTACTAAAAAAGTCGCAAACTTCATGATGCAAGTATGATAAATTTTTCTTTTTTGGGAAACTTTATGCCGAAGCGGCCTCCGGAGTTTCTCATTCAGGTGGTATGAGTTTCCGGAGGCCACTGTGGTTATTGTGTCTGATTATCTTGTCTTAATCAGGCCATTACGGTATGCGTACAGCAGTTCGCGAAGTTCATCGATTTGAGCCTGTAGTTCTTTACCCTTGTCGGTATCGCGCACGCGCACGCGCTGCTGGCTCAGCTCCACGAGCTGTATGGTCGACACGATGTCGGTGCCGAGCCTTATGGCCTCGTCGGTGTTGCTGAATGGGTCGTGCTGCACGAGCTGGAACCCGCGCGAGTGATATACCAACGTATAGCCGGCTATGCCGGTGGTGTTGTGGTATGCCTTGGCGAAACCGCCGTCGATCACCATCAGTTTGCCGTTGGCTTTGATGGGCTGTTCTCCTTTGCCCACCTTCACCGGCACATGCCCGTTTATAATGTGGCGGTGCGGACCTTCCACACCGAATGAGTCGAGTATGCTGTCCACGATATTCTCTTGTTCGCGCAGCACATAATAGTGTCCTTTAGGTTCGTCATGGGTTTTCTTGTCGGCGATGAAGTATCGTTCGAATGTGGTCATGGCGGCTTTGTCGAAAAGTGGCGACTCCGGGCCGCACCATAGATACCAGTAGTAGTCTCGTGCATATTCACGCTCTTTGGGGCATGCGTCGTTATTGAATGCGGCTCGCATCAGCATGCCCACCGACGTGAGAAGTTCCTTACCTTTGAGTTTTTTACCCATCACATCCACCTCTTTCAGCGAGCCGTCGGCATTGAGGGGCACGGAGGCGTGAAACATCAGGTTGGAGTTGACGATGTTGTATATGCAGCCATGGTTGAGCAGGAGGTTTATGTGGCGGCGCAGCTTGTCGCTTATCACGAATGAGCGATGCAGCTTGTTGACCAGCTCTCTCTCCTCGGCAGTGAGTTCGTATGGTTTCTCCGGGTCGACGGTGGGTAGGAATGTATCGCGCATCGGGTAGGTCTTGCCGTTGACTGTCACACTCTTGCGGTCTTTAGATATCTTATCGAGTAGGTTGCGGCCGTTCATCTTCCATTCGGGGTGTTTTTCTATCATTTTTCCCTCGAGCTTGAATTGGATGATGCTGATTGCCTTGTGCATCTTGCTCAGCAGTGTGCGTGAGCGCACATTGTCTGAAGCGCTCCCTGACTCAAGTTTGGGCTGAAACACCTCGCACAGGTCATCGGCATATGTCTCCATGGCAAATGAAGCGAGTGGCACGAGGTTGATGCCATATCCCTCCTCTATTGTATCCATGTTGCCATAGCGCATGGCTATGCGCAGCACATTGGCAATGTTGCAGTCGTTGCCGGCTGCGGCTCCCATCCACAGTGCGTCATGGTTGCCCCATTGTATGTCGAACTCTTGATAGTTGGCGAGTGTGTCGAGTATTATGTGCGCTCCTTGACCCCGGTCATATATGTCTCCTAATATATGGAGCCGGTCTATGCTCAGACGTTGTATCACGTTGCATATCGCTATGATGAAATCGTCAGACTGTCCGGTTGAAATTATCGTCTCCACAATTCGGTTGTAATACATCTGCTTGGATTCGCCGCTTGGTGCTTCATGCAGCAGTTCCTCTATTATATATGCGTATTCTTTAGGGAGGGCCTTGCGCACTTTTGAGCGGGTATATTTCGACGATACGCTCTGGAGCACCTTCACCAGCCGGTGAAGCGTGATGTTGTAGAAATTGTCGAGATCTTTCTCCTCAGACTTTATCAGTTCAAGTTTTTGCTCGGGGTAGTATATCAATGAGCAGAATTGCGAGATGTCGGTGTCGCGCATCTCGTTGGCATATATTTCGCGCACCTTACGCTTTATATTGCCCGAAGCATTCTTGAGTATATGGCGGAAAGCCTCATCTTCGCCGTGGAGGTCAGCCACGAAATGCTCCGTGCCTTTCGGCAGGTTGAGGATAGCCTCAAGATTGATTATCTCGGAGCTGGCGGCACTGATGGTGCCGAATGTCTGCGACAATAGCTCGAGCACACGGCGGTCATTCTCGATTTGCTCGGCAGTGTAGCGGTGTATTGTGTTTTCTCGTCCCATGGCATTAAGGTTTTAAAAGGAACAAAATATAAAAGTCAAATCAAAAATTATCGGCTTGGAAGAGCAAAACTCATCCAAGCCGAAAATTAACAAAAAATCCCCAATCCCAAAAATTTTATCTCCAAAATATCAAACGACCGACAAAAATGGAACGGCGATTTCCAAATCGCCAAAGACAGTGCTTTCCGCGTTCCTGATATTTAATATGTTCCTTTGCCTTTGGATGCAAGTTGGGAATAGTAAGTTAACAATAATGATTGAGAATCGCCGTTCTATTGTGCTAACGCATTGTAGGCTGAATATCAATTTCTTATGATTAAAAAAGCAGGAAGTGATTATTTTATAAGTATTTAATAATTAATGGTTTATCTTTAATGTACCCGTGTCAGTCAAGCGGGAAAAGGCGAAGATAGGTGTCGCGGTCGTTGATGTTGTCTTCGGGGTGATAAGGTTCGGAGGCGAGTGCCAGACATATTGCCCCCGATGAGAAGTCGTGGAGCGTGAGCCACACGCCCGGCTCTATAAGCAGGCCCTGAAACGGACGGTTGAGCATCACCGTGCGCTGCTCCATACCGTCGTCGAGAGTGGCGCAAAAGCTCCCTGTCACAGCTACTATAAACTCCTGCATGGTGCGGTGTGCATGGCTCGCTCGTGTCTCGCCGGCAGGCACATCGTAGATGTAAAACACCCGCTTCACGTCAAAGGGCAAAGTCTCGCCCGATTGCACCACCGAGAGGTTGCCGAGACGAGGGCTGTCGTGTCGCGCCAACTCTATCACCTTACAGTCCCAGACACTCTTTCTCATAGATATAATCGTTTTCGTCGTATGGCTTCGAACTGATCACAAGAGCCACTGCGTTGGTTGAAAAATTAGACATCTTGCGCCATGTCATCGGAGGCACGAGCAGACACATATATGAGCGGTTGAGATGGTATGTGATGTCTCCCTCCCGTTCAGTCACAGTCACATCGAAAGAGCCGGATAACGCTATGATAATCTCGGAGTTTGTGCGGTAAGCATGTCCCCACCGTTCTCCACCTCCGGGCACATCATATATCCAATGCACCCGCTCTATCTTGAACGGCACCTCGCGCAGCTCCTCCAATACGGAGAGGTTGCCTCGCGGATCAAGATGCCGCGGAAGTTCTATAAGTTGTACCATCATTTGCCCTGTATCTCTATTTGCTGTCGTACCGACTCTTCATGCAGCGCACCGAATATTTTTCTTATGAAGTCGTCTGATATGCCGATTGCGTCTGCCTGCCCCAATCGCTCTTCCATGAGTTTCTTGTAGCGTATCGGCTGCACCACCGGCACATTCGCCTCGCGCTTCAATCTCCCTATTTCGCGGGCTACCTTCATGCGCCTTGCCAAGATTGCCATAAGCGCATCATCGATGTCGTCTATCTCGGCACGAAGCGCGTCAAGACCGGCAATCTCCGAATCACGGCAAGATGTGCCGATGCTTCTGATAAGTTCATTCAGTTGTGCAGGTATGATTTGCTGGGCAGAATCGCTTAGTGCCTCGGCAGGATTGCAATGAGTCTCGATTATCAAGCCGTCAAAGCCCATGCTCAAGGCCTGATGCGACAAAGGCTCCACCATGTCGCGCTCTCCCGATATATGGCTTGGGTCGCACAATATCGGCAACTGCGGAATGCGTCGATGTAATTCGAAGGCAATGCGCCATTCCGGCACATTGCGGTAACGGTGCTCGCCATACATTGAGAAGCCGCGAAGCACAGCCCCAAGCCGACGCACGCCCGACCTGTATATACGTTGCAATGCCCCAATCCAGAGTTCAAGATCCGGATTTGCCGGATTTTTGACCAGCATTGTGATTTCTGCACGTTTTTCTGCCGGCAACGCAGCCAATGTATCAGCTATCTCCTGCACAGCGAAAGGATTGGCCGATGTGCGGGCACCTATCCAGAATGCCTTGATGCCGGCACGCAATGCCATGAAGAGGTGTGAGGATGTGGCTACTTCAACCATCGGTATAAGTCCGGTCTCGGCGCAAGCCTTACGAATCCAGGGGAGAGCCTTCTCGCCCATGCCCTCAAACTGACCGGGTTGAGTACGAGGCTTCCAAGCTCCGGCGCGAAATACCCGCACTCCGCAGTCAGCAACGCCACGAGCCGTAACAGCCACCTGCTCAGCCGACTCCGCACTGCAAGGCCCGGCAACGACCAATGGCCCATCGATGTCAAAATCAAACAGCGGCTGAATATCAGCAAAAGTCTTATCAGAACTCATGCCACAAAATTAACGAAAAATATCCAAAAAAGGAAAGGCCGATTCGCATAAATGCCAATAAATGACATTTGAGCGAATCGGTCTTTATATACGTCAAGAATTTTTATTTTATCAGTCGCTTCTTACCTCTTTCGATACATATTCCGGTATCACCATCTTTGAAAATACTGCCATCCAAGTGGAATTTAAGATTCTCATGTGATTGTTTGATGCCGTCATTTATTATATTGTCTATTGCAGAGTTTTGATACTTGTATACAAGTTCTCCCTTATGATAAACCTCATAAACAGAAGCGCCACCTGATTCTCCAAAATACATATTGCTTAATATGCCACCTTGGCTTCCAATGCCCTTAATCCATCTGATTGGCACAAAAT
>CAJUIJ010000024.1 GCA_910586175.1 uncultured Muribaculaceae bacterium
GCCTTGACGGAAGGATTCCGTTCAACCCTTCCCCCACGCGGGCCGTATGGCTCTCCGCGCTCTGCCCCGGACTGGGACAGATATATAACCGCCGCTACTGGAAACTCCCCATAGTGATCGGAGGATTCATGGGGCTCGGTTATGCAACAAATTGGAACAACAATCAGTATCAGGATTACCAGCAAGGTTATCGCGACCTTATGGATAATGACCCTGACACGAAGTCATATATGGACTTTTTCGCGCCGACTGTCAAGGAGGAGAATCTCGACCGCAGTTGGCTTGAAAGGGTCTTCAAAAGCCGTAAAGACCAGGCGCGCCGCAACCGTGACCTCTGCATCATAGGGCTTGTGGCGCTCTATGCGCTCTGCATCTTGGATGCTTATGTCGATGCTTCGCTGACTCACTTCAGCGTTTCGCCTGACTTGTCGATTGACTGGTCGCCTACGCTTATGGCAGAGCCCGGAAGGTCTCGTAAACCGGCCATCGGGCTTAATTGGGCACTTAACTTTTGAATTTTGAATTTTGAATTTTGAATTTTGAATTGGACGCTCAAATTCGCTTAGGTTTTTCAGGTGTGGACTTTAGACCGTTCATACTTTAAGGACTTTAAGGACTTTAAAGACTTTAAGGACTTTAGGGACTTTAAGGACTTTAAGGACTTTAAAGACCTTAAGGACTTTAGGGACCTTAAGGACTTTAAGGACTTTAAGGACTTTAAAGACCTTAAGGACTTTAGGGACCTTAAGGACTTTAAGGACCTTCGAGACCTTCGTGACTTGGCGACCTTTTACTACATAACACTTTAGTATCATGAACATGCGTATTTCTTATATATCGTTGGCTTTGGCGGCATTGGTTTCTGCTTTGCCGGCTCAGGCTGATAATGCCAAGAGTGTGCTCGACATTAAGGAGAGCATCACTGACTCTAATATCGTTTATCCGGAAAGTTATGAACAGGACACTCAGAAACTGCTCGAAAGGTGGTATCTGAAGAATTATACGGCTACCGATGAGCGTTATAAGACGCAGGGCGATGTCAATGCTGATGATGAGACCATCAAGAAGCGCCTCTCTCAGCTCAATACGGTTATCGAGCTTCCGTATAATCAGATAGTGCGCAGCTACATTGACCGTTACGTGCGTAAAGGGCGTGCGCAGGTGGCCGCGTTGCTCGGACTTAGCCATTACTATATGCCAATATTCGAGCAGGCACTCGAGGAGCAGGGCCTTCCGCTCGAACTGAAATATCTCCCCGTGATTGAGTCCGGACTCAATCCGAATGCCGTATCCAAACATGGTGCCACAGGTCTATGGCAGTTTATGCTTGCCACAGGCAAAGGCCTTGACCTTGAGGTGTCTTCGCTTGTGGACGAACGTCGTGATCCTTACGCGTCGAGCAAGAAGGCTGCCAAGTATCTTAAAGACCTTTATTCCACTTATAAAGACTGGTCGCTGGCCATTGCAGCCTACAACTGCGGTCCCGGCACCGTAAACAAAGCCCTGCGTCGTGCCGGAGCAGATGCCTCCACTCACGACTTCTGGGCGATATATTACTATCTGCCCACCGAGACACGCGGATATGTGCCGATGTTCATCGCCGCCAACTACGTGATGAACTACTATCCATATCATAATATCAGCCCCGTGCTTGCCACCAAGCCGCTTATCACTGACACTATCATGGTGTCGGAGCGGGTGCACTTCAACCAGATTTCGAAGGTGCTCGACATACCGATTGATGAGTTGCGCGTTCTGAACCCTCAATTTCGCGCTGACATAATACCGGGTCGTCCGGAGCGTATGTACACACTCGTGCTCCCGTCGCAGCAGATTCAGGCCTATATAATGAGCCAGGATGACATCTTGGCTTACGAGGCCGAGAAATATGCGCAGCGTCTGGAGGTGGAACCCGGCGAATCGCCCACGGCAGCAGAGACCGCAGAGATAAACAGCGAGGCGGAGCGGGAGCTCGCTCAGCTCGGCGACGATGCCCCGCTTGAGCAGGCAGTGGTGCAGGAGCATGCTCCTGTGCGTCGCAGCGGCGGTGGCGACGGCAAAGGCAACAAGACCGTTTCCCACAAGGTAGAACCTGGTGAGACTCTTGCCTCGATTGCCAAGAAATATAGCGTGAGCACGCAAGATATAAAGACATGGAACAATCTGAAACGCAATTCGCTGCGCACAGGTCAGATGCTTCGCATCACAACAACATCGGCCATAGCCGATGCTTCCGGTTCGCGTGAGGTGGCTCCGGCCAAGACATCATACTCGCCCAAGCAGCAAGACTGGAAGTCGGATGCAGCCAAGGCTACGGCATCGTCGAAGAAAAATACCAAAAATACATCCGAGCCTGCAAAGAAGAGCAAAAAGAAAGCTGAGCCGGCAACCCCCAAGTCTCACTCGGTGAAGAGTGGCGAGAACTTGACCACAATAGCCAAGAAGTATGGCACTACCGTGAGCGAACTTAAGAAAGCCAACGGTATGGAAGGCGATAACCTCAGACCAGGCCAGGAACTCAAGCTCCCAGTCAAGGGAAAGGCCACATCAAAGAGAGCCACCAAGGCTACCGCTAAGGGTGGCAAGAATACCAAAGCCAAGAGCGGTGCGACAAGTAAGAATGGCAAAAAGTCCAGGAAAAAGAGATGATGAGGGATGGCGGGATTGTGTTTGATTGCAAAATGTAATCAAAGGAGGGTGCTGATGTGAAAATTAATTGTTAAAAATTTTAAATATTCAATTTAAAATTCTATATTTGCGCCGCAAGACCTTCATATCTAAATAACCATGTTAACTACGCTTATTGTACTCTTTTTCGTAGGCTATCTGGCGATAGCCCTGGAGCATCCGCTCAAGGTGGATAAGACGGCCACCGCGTTGATGCTCGGCATGTTGCTTTGGGTGATTTATGCGCTCGGGGCAGAGTATATCGTACCCCTTGTGGAAGGGGAGTCATTGAAAGCCTTCGTGGACTCGCATCCGATGTTGCAGAACGCAAGCCTCCACAAGCAGGCATTGAGCTATGTGACAGATGTCAGCATAGTGCATACGCTCGGCGATGTGACCCAGACTCTTTTCTTCCTGATAGGTGCGATGACGATAGTGGAACTCGTGGATATTCACGGGGGCTTCACCGTTATCACAAGCCGAATCACCACTCGCGACAAGCGCAAGCTGCTCTGGGTGATATGTGCGGTGACCTTCATATTCTCGGCAGTGCTCGACAATATGACCACTACCATTGTGATGATATTGTTGCTTCGCAAGATAATCAATGACCAGCAAGAGCGATGGCTGTATGCCGGTATGATAGTCGTGGCCGCCAATACGGGTGGTGCATGGAGCCCTATAGGTGATGTGACTACCATCATGCTTTGGGTGAAAGGTAACGTGACGGCGATGGCCTTGATAGAGAGGGTGCTTTTGCCTTCAGTGGTTGCTATGGTTGTGCCGGGATTGATAATATCGCGTTCGCTTAAGGGGCGCATAGAGGAGATGCCGGAGGGTATGCCTGACCAGACGCACGGCATGTCGTATAAGGAGCGTCTTACAATCTTCTGCCTTGGTGTGGGGGGCCTTCTGTTTGTGCCCGCCTTCAAGAGTATCACGCATCTGCCTCCTTTTGTGGGAATGCTCTTCGTGCTCGGTGTGCTTTGGCTTTATACCGAGATATTCTACAATGGCAAGCGTATGGAGCGTCGCAAGGAGCACCGTCTGCCTCAGGTTATATCGCGAATCGACATGCCCTCTATACTATTCTTCCTGGGCATACTTATGGCTGTGGCCGTGCTTGAGCACACGGGCATATTGGCTGCGACAGCGGCTTGGCTCGACTCGGAGGTGCATAATGTCTATGCCATAAATGTGCTGCTCGGTGTATTGTCATCGATATTCGACAACGTGCCTTTGGTGGCGGGTGTTATGGGCATGTATCCTGTGCTTGACGCTTCGGTGACCGGTTATGCTGCATATTTCGTGCAGGATGGCGTGTTCTGGGAGTTCCTTAGCTATTGCGCCGGAGTGGGCGGAAGCTTGCTGATAATCGGTTCGGCTGCCGGTGTCATAGCCATGGGATTGGAGAAGATCAACTTCGGCTGGTATCTGAAGCATTTGTCAGTGCCTGCGTTGCTTGGCTATCTGGCCGGCGCAGGCGTCTACATCTTGGAATCAATATTGCTGTGATTATAGGACGCGCACAAAGTATATGTGCAAAAATTAAATCACATTAAAATGCACATATACTTTGTGCGCGACCTATAGTTTTCAGGTGGCCATGAATGATGGCTCGCTGAAATCACAGCATGACATAATATATGGTAAAATTTAACGACCTTAAGGCCGTGAATGCACTTCACGGCGATGAGATAACGGAAGCTGTGGCGCGAGTCGCGGCTTCCGGTTGGTATTTGCACGGGGCTGAGACCGAAGCCTTCGAGGCGGAGTATGCCGATTATATCGGCACACGTCATTGTGTGGGCGTAGGCAATGGCCTTGATGCCTTGACACTGATATTGCGGGCGATGCTTGAGTTGGGCCGCATTCGGCCGGGTGATGAAGTGCTTGTGCCTGCCAATACGTTTGTGGCGACTGTATTGGCTATAACGGAGAATGGCCTTGTTCCTGTGCTTGTGGAGCCGGATCCGGTTACGCTCCAGATAGATGGCAACCGGCTTGAGGAGGCAGTGACGCCAAGAACTCGTGTGCTTATGCTTGTGCACCTGTATGGACGTTGCGCCATGACTCCGGAGATCGAGGATTTTCTGCGAGAGCATCCGGATATTTCGCTTGTGGAGGATAACGCACAAGCACAGGGGTGCATGTATATGCAGACAAGGCGTACAGGCTCCTTAGGGCTTGCAGCCGGCCATAGCTTCTATCCGGGTAAGAACCTCGGAGCATTGGGTGATGCCGGTGCAGTAACTACCGATGATGCTGAGCTTGCGGCAATGATACGCTCGTTAGGCAATTACGGGTCATCACGTAAATATGTGTTTGACCATGTGGGACGCAACTCGCGACTGGATGAGATTCAGGCGGCTGTGCTGCGTGTGAAGCTGCGTCATCTTGATGCAAACAATGCGCGGCGTGTGGAGATTGCTTCTATATATTGTGATGGCCTTGATGATGGGCTTGGCTCTCTTTGCGGCATTCGGGCCGGAGAAATTGGCTCTAATGTATACCACCTGTTTCCGATAATCAGCGATAATCGCGATGAATTGCAGGCGCAGCTTGGAGAGCGAGGGGTGGAGACGATGATACACTACCCGATACCGCCGCACTTGCAGGCATGCTACAAGTCGGAGCCATGGGCGCAAGTGTCGTTGCCCATTACCGAGCGGCTTGCGAAGCAGGAACTCTCGCTGCCGATACATGCTGCCATGACCGATGCGGAGGCTCGCTTTGTCGTTGAGAATTTACATGAAATCTTGACATCTTGACATCTTGACATTATGACAATCTGACATTTTGACATGATGTCATATTGACATGATGATAAAAGCGAGGGCGCATCAAATCATGATGCACCCTCGCTTTAGCTTTCAGATTCTTATTTTTATTTTTTCATCGTGAAGTGTCGTGAGGCGAGGCGGTAGCCGTCGCAGAAGATCTCTACTGTGTAGTCACCGGGGGTTAGGGTGGTGTTTACATCCCAGTAGATGGAAACGGTCATCTCGTCGTTGGCATATTCCACGGCTCGGTGGGCAGTGCTCTGCACGCTTTGACCATCGATGTTGAAATTGCCGCCACCACCGAGCAGAGCACCTTCAGGCGAAATGATGCGCATGTAGAAATTCTTCATGCCGGGTGCTGCGGTGTTGTTGGGGCTTACGGTGAAGGTTGCTCCGAGCTGGCGTGCCTTTGTAATGTTTTTCTCGCGTTTCCCCTTCTTATTGTAGGCATTGAACGACAGGCCTGTGATATTGAGCTTCTTGGCGAGCTGCACGGTCTGCGTCAGTTCGCGGTTGGTGGTTGTGGCCTGTGTCACTTGATTACTGAGCTGCTGATTTTGCTGCTGCACCTGCTCGATTTCCTGTTTCAGGCCGGCATTCTCCTCGCCGAGACGTTTGATTTCCTCGAGGTAATGGCGCACTATGCCCTTGAGTGTTGAGATTTCGCCTTCGAGCTGCTTGATTTTTGCACGGCTTGCATTCATGTCCTTGCTATGCTTGGCCTTCTCCTCGTTGAGTTCGCGCATAAGGCCTTCTACTTTCATTCGGGCCTCATTATATTTCTGCACGAGCGAGTCATTCTTCAGATAGATCTGTTGGCCTTCATATTGGTTGAACTCAGCGTTAAGTTGGTTGAACTCATTGGTGAGCAAGAGCTGGTCGTTGGCTATGGCGAGGCTATCGGCACGTGCGGTTGCATCGTTTACGGCGATAGTGGTGTTGTTGTTGCGCACTATCAGCACTACCACCAAGGCGATAAGCCCGGCCAGGGCGCAAGCTGTGGCAATGAGTATTGTCTTGAATTTCTTGTTCATAGCTGTTGATTAAAGAAACGACATCCGATATTCCGGAGCTTCAACCCGGATAAAGATGGATTTCAGCTCGTACACGGAATATATAATAGATGGGATTGGAAACAGTGCAAAATTAATTAAAAAGGGGGATATATCAAAAAATAAGCGCCGATTCCTGTGGAACCAGCGCTATTTTGTTGACTTTCGTCAAGCTGTTCGTGCTTGGTGCAAAATTATTTTGCAGACTCAGCAACGGGAGCGGCCTCAACAGCCTCAGCAGCAACAACAGCAGTTTCGCTATCGTTAGCGATAACAGCAGTTTCTTCAGCTACTTCAACTGCGATAGTTTCAGAATCAGTTGCTTCAGCAGCCTTGTTGCCGCCGCAAGATACGAGTGCTACGCTGCAAAGAACAGCAAGCGAGAAAAATACTTTCTTCATTTTCTTTAAATTTTAAAATAATAAAACAATGTCTTTTGCTATCAAAAACGGTGCAAAGGTAATAATTATTTTTAAACCAATGCAAATTTTATGATATTTTTTTTCAACAAGCCCCGTTTTTTAACACTTTTATGTTAAAAAACATATTTTGGGGCTTGTTTTATTTGATTTTTTACTTCACGAGGACTTTGGCAGTGGTCTTGCCGGCTTTTACGATGTAGAGACCGGGGTTGACGTTGAAAGTGCCGTTGCCTTTGGCCGAAGCAACAGTAGCGCCGTCGAGTGTGAAGATGTTCACGATTGTGTCGCAGTTTGCCACTGTGATGGCACCTTCCATGGTGTAGATAGCCACGTTGTCGGCGTTATCAGCACCAGAGATGGCTACTTCATCGATGCCTGTTACATTGTCGGAAGCGAGCACCACATAGCAGTTGGGCTCCACGGTGACAGTCTTGGCGGCTGCATCGAAGCTTGGGTTGGACTCGAAGCTCTTGGAGACAATCTTGTAGGCGTTGTTGTTGTCGTTTCGGAAGTTCACTGTCATTGTGATTGCTTCGGAGACGTTGGGGTTGATTACAGCGTAGAGTTCCTTGTCGGCTGTGGTGGAGAATATGCTTCGGCCATTTTTCCAGTTGGAGGCGGTCACTGCAGCGGTGTAGTTGGCGTCAGCGGCAAAGAGGTCAGTGTTGGCGAGACGAACGCCGATCAGCTCACGGTAGTTGTTTACGAGGCCCTTGTATTCGGGTTGCTGGAGCGCGTCCCAATTTACGATTTTCGGGTCAGTGTTGTTACCGCCGGTAGCATCCTTGGTATTCTGGTCATTGCCCATTTCGGAGAACATCCATATCATGTGTGCACCGGGAGCGAGAATCATCTGAGCGGCAGCGGCACCGAGGCGGCGGGTGCTTGCTTCGGAGTTGCCCTTTACGCCGGAGACACCCCACATCTTCTGCTTGTAGGCGAGACGCTGCTCGTCGTGGCTTTCGAGATAAGC
This sequence comes from uncultured Muribaculaceae bacterium, assembly GCA_910586175.1. Lineage (GTDB taxonomy): Bacteria > Bacteroidota > Bacteroidia > Bacteroidales > Muribaculaceae > Lepagella. The sequence goes on from CAJUIJ010000024.1 coordinate 7,898, forward strand.
TACAGTGCTTCCGGCAGTGCGGCTGTCCTTGACAGCCCACATGCGAGATAGGCTTGATTCTGAAGAATAGCCCATGGCAAACTGGCAACCGGCATTGTTGACTTTAGCCCAGTTGAGTTCGCCGTCGGCTGCCATCTCGTTTTCTTCTTTGGCACCTGCGAGATTCTCGTTTATAAAATAAGCGTCAGGGTTCACTTCGCGTATTGCATCGTGGAGACGTTTCATGCGGGCCACGCGGGAAGCGTTGTATGCATTGGTTGCAGATTCACTTGAGCTGGAGTAGGAGGTGTTGTCGCCGAGACCCTTGACGAGGTCAAAGCGGAAACCGTCAACCTTGTATTCGGAGAGCCAGAACTTGAGCATGTCAGCCCATTGACGCTCCACGAGAGGATAACCTTGGTTGAAGTCGTTGAGCACACTGTAGGCGTGCGGAGCCTTAGAATTGTAGAAGGGATTCTTGCCAAGGTCGTACATCTGATACCAGGGGTGGAGGCCGTCGCTCTGGTTGAACACGACATCGAGAATCACAGCTATGCCATTTTCATGGCAAATGTCGATAAATTCCTTATAATCCTGCGGTGTTCCATAAGCCTTGTCGGGGGCGAAATAGAAGTTGGGGTTGTATCCCCAGGATACATTGCCGTTGAACTCGTTGATGGGAAGAAGCTCTATGGCGTTTAAACCGAGTTTTTTGAGGTAAGGTATTTTTTCGATAGCCTTGCGCACTGTGCCGTTGCCTAATGCCTTGCCTTCGGTGCCGGTGAAGTCGCGGAACAGGAGTTCGTATATCACGAGGTCTTCCTTAGGAGCGCCCTTGAAATCCTTTACTTGCCAATTGTAGTTGAGCAGGTCGTCGGCATACCAGGATACGAGGCAATTGTTGGGCACTTCACCTTGGGGATATTCCGGCATGTTGGGGTATACGGAAGCATTGATATACTTGTCGTTATAGGGGTCGAGGGCTAGGCGGCAGTATGGGTCGGCCACATGCTTGGGGTTGTTGAAGTTTTCTCCGTCCACGAGGAAATAGTAGCCGAACTTGTTGCCTGTGGTTTTACTCGGAAGGGTGACTGTGAAGAAGCGGAAAGTCGCTCCGTCGATTGTCTGGTCAATATATTGCATTTCCTGCTCGGCTATTGCGGCATAATTGTTCCAAGAACCGAAGAGAAGCACATTTTGCTTTTCAGGAGCTGCGAAACAGAACACATAGTCGCCCTTGGCATTCTTAGTTACACCTAAAGCCGGAGGTGTGGTTTCTGAAGACTTTACAGAGCCATTTGCATAGAGGAAATTGATGGTCTGCGTAATGGTCTTTTTGCCGTTGTTGGCTACTGCCTTCATCACATATTGCCCCGGAGTGTCGAAGTTGTGGGTCACACGGAAGTTTTTGGAAGTTTCCGTGGTGTTGCCTTCGCCGAGGAGCTTGTCGTTAAGGAAGATTTGCACTGCGGCCGGCTCGGTGGTAGTGGCGGTGAGGCGCAGAGACTTGGGTGTATAGAGCACGTCGGAGGCGATGCTGTGCTTGAAAGTCATCTGGAAGCCTGATTCGAGCACGTCGACAAATATGTCTTTGTTGCCCTCTGCCTTTCCTTCCTTAGTGCCGCCGGTGTTGCGGAACACGAAGCAGAGCTTTGTGACAGTTTCATCGGCTGCCACTCCGTAGAATGTGCGGATGTCGCCGATGTAGAGTTTCCAGAGGTTTTCGCTGACATATTCGAGCTGGTATTTGGGGTCATCGAGTTCCCACTTCGGAGCGTATTTCCACTCGGTTGTCTTGCCATCCTTGTCGATCACGTGCACACCGGTGTGGGCGTAAAGGTGGGTTGTGGCCGGCATGTCGATGAGGCCCTTGTTGCCCTCGTCGGCATGGAAGAAGATTGTTACATCTTTTGAATCTTCCTGAATCGGGGTAGGCTCGGTGGTCACCTGTGCCCTTGCTGAGATGCAGAGCGAGAAGAATGCTGCTGCTAATAGTAAGAGTTTCTTTTTCATATTTTAAGGTTTGTTTATTGGTTTTGGTTTTTGCTTTATGGTTATTAACGCCCTTCGGGCTTACACAGAACAAAATCACTATTGGTTTTTGCCTTGCAAATCACTCTTCTTCCGGAGGAATGTAGGAGAGGGTTCGCATTTCTTCGTATTCCTCCCAGTCGGGGTCTTGCAGGGCCTCTATCTCGAAGGGTATTGTTTCTTCGATATCGGCTAAAGCGCGGTTGAAGACCTTGTTGAAGATGTTTAGGTTGGAGGCGTAGAAAATCCAGTCGCGGCATCCGTCGCCTGTGTATACGGCTACCAGGTAGGCGGTCTTGTCTTTGTGGAAAGTCTCCACGAAGGCATCGTGTACGCATCCCATAAGTTTTTCGTCGGCCTCTTCGGGGAAGCCGTTGGAAATGGCATGGTAGTGCCAGCTCACCTTTATCAGGTAAGGGAACTTGCCGGAGTTGCGCACCTTGTCAAGGTTGTCTCGTCCGGTCACTATCACGTCATGTCCGTCATCGCCTTCAAGAGGGGCAGACCACCATCTTTCTTCCATATAACCTCACTTTTTTGGTTTGCGGGGCACTTCAGCTATCAGCGGGACCTCGAGCACCGGTGTGTCGAAATAGGTGGTAGGGCGGAAGCAGTGCAGTTTGTAGAACTTGGTGAGGTCGACCTTGCGTGAGATGCTGAGAGGCATCTTTATTTCGAAGGCCTTGTCGCGTTTTGAGGCGATTGCCTGAAACACGAAACGTTCGAAGCGTTTCACTGACTCCTGCATGTATGTGCCGAGTTCTACGAGTTCGTTGGGTGCGGCAGTGCCCTTGGCTTCGGTTTTCCAGCCGGCTTCACCGTCTCGCACGAGGAGCTGATAGTCAATGAAATAATTGGAGTCATTGACGAGCAGCGTGTTGATTTTTGTTTCTGAGAGTTTCTTTACGTCTTCCGGTTCGAAAGCTATGACGAGTGTCATGTCGTCACCATATTCGGTCTCTTCGATGGGGAAATCTTCCGGTTCCGGAGCTTGGACTTTTGCGGGTTCCTGCTTCGGTTGGGGTTCGGGGCGGGAGTCTGAGCGGCCTGTATCGAAAGCCTTCTGGTCGAACATCTTGCGGCCCGGGGAGTCGGGCACGTGTCCGGCCGGGAGCACGACTACGAGCTCGGCGGTGCGCACCGGGGTTTCAAAGCCATCGTCGTCGACATATGCTATGGCACCCTCTACGCGAATCACCTTGCCGCCTCCCACTGCGTTAAGGTATCTTACTGTATCACCTGGTTTTATCATATTTTTGTTTTGGCTAATTGGTCTAATAGGTCTGATAAGACTAATAGGTCTAATATTACTAATAGGTCTAATAGTTTTTTTCTTGGTCTTCTGTTGGCTCTTCCTCCTCTTTCGTTTTCTCGTAAGCGTCTACGATTCTTTGCACAAGGGGGTGTCGCACGATATCTTTTTTCTCATATTCTATCACACCTATACCCTTTACGTTTTTGAGTATCCTCAGGGCACTGAGCAGGCCGCTTCGGGTGGAACGGGGCAGGTCGATCTGGGTCACATCGCCTGTCACAACCATCTTGGAACTCATGCCGAGTCGTGTAAGGAACATCTTCATCTGTTGGGTGGTGGTGTTCTGTGCCTCGTCGAGAATGATTACGGCATCGTTGAGGGTGCGTCCTCGCATGAAGGCGAGAGGTGCGATCTGTATTGTGCCGGCATCCATATATTCCTTCAGTTTGAGAGGGGGAAGCATATCTTCGAGTGCATCGTATAGCGGCTGGAGATAAGGGTCGATCTTATCTTTCATGTCGCCGGGCAGGAAGCCGAGTTTCTCTCCGGCCTCTACGGCGGGTCGTGAAAGAATAAGTCTTCTGATTTCCTTATTCTTGAGTGCGCGCACAGCGAGTGCGATTGCGATGTATGTCTTGCCGGTGCCGGCGGGGCCGAGGGCAAAAGTGAGGTCGTTCTCATCGAAGCTCTTCACCATGCGGGCCTGGTTTGCATTGCGAGGAGAGATGGGGCGACCGCTTTGACCATAAATGATTACGCCTGAATTGTCCTTGCGGGCAGGGGCATCGCCACGCACTATGTCGATTATGGCATCTTCGTTGAGGCTGTTATACTTGGAGGCGTATGCTTCTATTTCCTTGACCTTGCGTTCGAATTCAGAAGTTTCTGAATCCTCACCTATTACCTTAATGATATTGCCGCGTGCAGCCACACGCAACTTCGGGAAGAGGTTGCGTATCAACGAGATGTTGGCGTTGTTTGGCCCGTAGAATGTTTGCGGGTCTATGCCGTCTATTATGATAATTCTTTCTATCAATTTTTACTTGGTTTTAAGGACTTTAGGGTCTTTAAGGACTTTAGGGTCTTTTAGGACTTTAGGGTCTTTCTTTTTTATCCTACTGAGCCTTCGAGTGAGATTTGTAGAAGTTTTTGGGCTTCCACCGCGAATTCCATGGGGAGCTTGTTCATCACCTCGCGGGCGTAGCCTCCTACTATCAGGCTTATGGCCTCTTCGGTTGGTATGCCGCGTTGGCGACAGTAGAAAAGCTGCTCTTCATTAATCTTGGAGGTGGTTGCCTCATGCTCTACGGTTGAAGAGTCGTTGGCCACATCGATATATGGGAACGTGTGGGCACCGCAGCTGTCGCCCATCAGCAGAGAGTCGCATTGGGTATAGTTGCGGCAGTTCTCCGCGTTCTTGGCCACCTTGACGAGTCCACGGTATGAGTTTTGGGAATTACCTGCGGAAATACCCTTGCTAACGATAGTGCTTCGGGAATTTTTGCCGATATGAATCATCTTGCTGCCTGTGTCGGCTTGCTGGAAATTGTTGGTCAATGCCACGCTGTAAAACTCACCGACACTTTCGTCACCCTTGAGCACACAACCGGGGTATTTCCATGTAATAGCGGAGCCGGTCTCCACTTGAGTCCATGAAATCTTGGAGCGGTGGCCACGGCATAGGCCACGTTTGGTTACGAAATTGAAGACGCCACCTTTTCCCTCCTTGTCGCCGGCATACCAGTTCTGCACTGTGGAATACTTGACTTCGGCGCGGTCTTCAACAACAATCTCGACCACGGCGGCGTGGAGCTGGTTCTCATCGCGCATAGGAGCGGTGCAGCCTTCGAGATAGCTCACGTAAGAGTCATCGTCGGCCACAATGAGCGTGCGCTCGAACTGGCCGGTGCCTGATGCGTTGATGCGGAAGTAGGTGCTGAGTTCCATGGGGCATCTCACCCCCTTGGGTATATATACGAATGAGCCGTCGGAGAATACGGCTGCATTCAGGGCGGCATAGAAATTGTCGCGATATCCGACCACCGAACCGAGATACTTGCGCACGAGTTCAGGGTAATCCTTGACAGCCTCCGACATGGAGCAGAAAATCACTCCGAGTTCGGCGAGTTTCTCGCGGTGGGTAGTCTTGACACTGACTGAATCGAGCACAGCGTCGACTGCCACGCCGGCGAGGTGTTTCTGCTCCTCGAGCGATATGCCGAGCTTATTGAAGGTCTTGACCAGCTCAGGGTCTACCTCATCCATGCTCTTCTTTAGTTCCTTCTTCTTTGGCGCTGCATAATAGCTTATTGCCTGGAAGTCAATTTCGGGGATGTCGAGGTGTGCCCAGTGAGGTGGAGTGAGGGTCTGCCAATAGCGGAAGGCCTTCAGACGGTAGTCCAAAAGCCATTCGGGTTCACCCTTGATATGCGAAATAAAACGCACTGTATCTTCAGTCAGTCCGGGTGGAACTATCTCAGTCTCAATGTCAGACGTGAATCCGTATTTATATTCGGAATTCGTGGCCTCGTTGAGTACGCGGTCAGAATTCTGCTCCGGTTTATTTTCCTTGTTTTCCACGATTGTTGCGGTTTAGATTGGGGGTGCGGCATGCCCCCCAATATAAATACGCAAAAATAGCAAAAAAGTTGAAGATATGCAAGCGAGACAACCAAGGGTCATCTCATGCAAAGTCACCGAGGAGTCACCACATCACATAGCCCGAAGGGTTGTGGCGATATGTATTCCCGGGTTTGGGGTGCGGGTCGATGCGCCGGGGAGTATCGAGTTCGTGGAAGCATATGTGCAGGCCGATGGCGCGTGTCATCAGGAGGTCATCGTGGCTGCCGGCGATAGCTCCATAAGACCCATTCTGACGTCGTTCGTAAGCAAGAAACTCATCGAGTGTGCATTCGTCGCGCTCGGTGTATAGTCCCTCACGGATCACCTTGACAAGTGTGGCGATAATCATAGGCTTGGTGGCAACATTGGTGTGGAAGCCAAACCTTGTCGGCGCTCCCCGGCGCACCTCCTCCTCGCTTCGTGAGCGGGCGTAGAGATTTGGGTATACGTCGCGCAGGCGGTTGAGCAGAAAATTCGATTGGTCGCCGTCGGTGTCGCGGTCAGGGTCCCGAGTCTCAAGGGTGTTGCTCTCTATGACGAGAAGTGCGTCGTCGTAGAACTTCGCAGCCATTGCCGCACGCCAGGCGAGTATATCGAAGTCGGTGTGGCCGCGCCATTGCGCCACCACCTCGGGGCCTTCGCCGTGCATCATGGGTGCACGGTCGAAGATGACAATCACCGACCAGTCGGATTTCAGGCTTCTGCCACCTACGTCTACCACTGCCACATAGCGCTCCGACATGTGCAGACCGTCCGGAAGGCTCCATATCTGCCAGCCGCCATTGATGAGGGGATGGAATTCGACCTCGCTGAGCATCTCGGCGCGTCGGTGATCAGGTATGTGTCGTGATGCAACATCGGCAGCACCGTGCACATCGATTTCTCCTACATATGCAGGAGTGATGCAATTGGCACGCAGATTCTCCACTTTATAGCGGTCGAAAACACGGGCACCCGAATGCACGAAAGCCTCCACATCATCGCTCGGATATTCGGAGGCCATGAGGCCATGCTCCGAATACTTGGAACGTTCGGAGATATACCAGGCAATCGCCTCAAGGGTGGCCCCTTTTTCCCATAGCCACCATAGATAAGCACCCGGCTGCTCACGGTCGGAGCGGGCCGCCTCTTGAGTGCGACCTTCGAATAGCTTGGTTGCGAGCGACATGCGCTCATCGTCAGTGAGAGGTAAAGAGTACTGGGCAATCTCAAACCAGCTTATGAAAAGCGATGAGAACTGTGACTCTCCGCGCCTCGCGGCCTCATATTCGCGGTGAAAGAAATTACCTGTGCCGTTGGCCGTAGACTCATAGACAATCATTGTGAGAGGTTGCAGCAGCACACCTGAGCAAGCCGAGCGCAGAATCTGCTCCGGAGTCTTGCCGAGGGTTTTCTTCCATATGCCCACCTCCGAGCAATGCACAAGACTGTAGTCTCCGCCACGGCAAGAGTCAGGACGTTCGGCGGTGCCCACCTTGATCTTGCAATTGCGGGCGTTGACACGAATCATCGACCTCGACTTGCCAACCCACTCCACACGCTTCTCGGAGCGTTGCGGCTTTTCACCGGGAGGGTAGAGCAGTTCCTCGGGGTAGCGGTCCATCATCCGGTCGAACATATCCTTAATCTCATCGCTGCCTACTCCTTGGTGGGCTATGATAAGCGAGTTGAGACCTTGGCGGTGTACAAGCTGCAGCCAGGCCATGTATAATTGCGAGCATGTGGAACCTCCCCATTGGCGGGCTTTCAATAGAATAAGGCGTATAGGATGTCGGGCAGTGCGCATCTCCTCAAATTTCTCCACCAGACGGCGTTGCGGGCGGTTGAGGCGAAAAAGCATGTCGTCGCCACCTGACTTGTTCTTGATATAAGCGCAAGAGGCTGCCCAGTATGGGAAATCGTGGAGCATGCGCAGACGGCGGAAGCTTAAGGCTCCGTTCTCCCGGTCACGCTGGGTGATGTGCCTGCCGAGGCGTCGTTGCAGCAGGTCGTCGAGACTGCCGAGGTCGAGCAAGTCGCGCACATCAGGCTCTGAGCGCATCGGCTCAGGGAGCCACATCTCATCGAGTCCGCGCACCTTGAAGTGGAACCTGCGGCCTGTGGATCCAAGGCCACTGATTGGGTCGAAAATGGCGTCGGCCTCTTGCTTGCGTCTTGCATTCTCTTCGAGTATGTCTTGGATGTTTTGGTCGGACATTTTTTTGTCAGTTTTTGGGGTCTTTAGGGTCTTTAGGGTCTTTAGGGTCTTTAGGGTCTTTAAGGTCTTTAAGGTCTTTAAGGTCTTTAAGGTCTTTAAGGTCTTTAAGGTCTTTAGGACTTTTGGTGTTTGGGGTATTTCTTTTACTTCTTGATTATTTTTGCTGATAGGGACTTGGCTATTTTCAGTCGGCGTCGGTGGCGGTAGATGATCTGGCGGGCCGCCCAGTCCGAGAGGTAGAATTCAGGTGCCGGTTGGCAGATTACCTGCTCCACGGCATGAGTCGGAAGCAGGTCGGGGTTGTCCTCCATCAGTTCGAGTGCCTTTGTGGCAATGTCGGCGTACATTCGCTTGCGTCCTTCGTAAACCGATTCGGCTATGCCGGTGCAAGCACCGCGAAGCATAGGTACCACTACGGCAGCGGCACGTTCGGCGCTTACGAAATAGCGAGAGCAAGGACGGCGTGCAGCTGCACCAAACATCTCGCCCAATGGCATGTCGGACGTGCGTAGTATTTCAAGAAAATTGGCGTAAAGCTCGCTGTCGCGTGCGGCAGTGTATTCTGCTGTTGAACCTTTCTTTTTCATGGGGAAAGTGGTGTTGAGGTGAAAGCATGGACGGTGGAGAAGAACCGGCGAAAAAGAGCATCCGGGAAAGGTAAACGAACAATCGTTTTCCCTTTCCCGGATGCAAAGGTAGCAACTTAGACTGCAATTATCTTGCAGCAGTGTGTAAAAATATGTAAATTATTTGGTGGCTATAACTTCGATTTCAACGAGTGCGCCCATAGGGAGTGCCTTGACAGCGAAAGCGGAACGAGCCGGGAACGGCTTGGCGAAAGTTTCGCCATAGACCTCATTCATCTCGGCGAAGAGCGACATGTCAGCCAAGAGCACTGTGGTCTTGACAACGGCATTGATGTCGAGTCCTGCCTCGGCGAGGATAGCCTTTACGTTAGCGAGACTCTGGGCAGTCTGCTCCTTAATGCCTTCGGGCATCTTGCCGGTGGCAGGGTCGATGGGGAGCTGGCCGGAGCAATAAATGAGATTGCCGGTGTTGATAGCCTGAGAGTAGGGTCCGATGGCAGCGGGAGCTGCTGAAGTTGCAATTGCTTCTTTCATGGTTTTGTTATTTTAGTTTGGTTTTCTTGAAAACTATTCCTGCATAAATTGCTGCGACGAGCAATGCTACGTCGAAACTGAAATAAACGCCGACAGCCTCCCATCCGAACACTACGGAGAATAGCAGTGAGCAGGGCACACCTACGAATATGTAGCTTGTAAGTGCTATCCATAGCAGGGGTTTTACTTGCGATGTGCCCCTGATGGCGTTGATTAGTGTGAGCTGGGTTGCGTCGAGATATTGGTAGAGCACGAGAGGAAGAACAAATAGGAGAGCTGCTTGAATCACCTGGCGGTCAGAGGTGAAGAGTTCGATGAGTTGTGGAGCGAGAATCCATATGGCGAGAGAGGCTATGGTGCAGAGCACGAGGTTGATGTGCAGGCCGGCACGAGAAGCTATGCCGACACCCTTCTCATCATGAAGGCCTGTGCAGTTGGCCACTCTAACCGACACGGCGACACCGAAGCTCATGAAAGTCATGAAGCCGAGTTGGCCGATGGTGTTGACCACCTGGTAAGCGGCGAGCTGGATTTTCCCGAACCAGCCGCACACGACTGCCCCGAACGACCAGAGAGCGCACTCTATGCCTGATTGTATCATAACCGGATAAGAAGTGCACCACACCTTGTAACGGCGAGCGCCATCGGTGCCGAGCCTGTAGCCCTTACGCACTTGGGCATATCGAGGTGATGTCAGAAAAGAGAAGATGATTGCAATAAGTCCTGACAGACGAGCAATAACAGTGGCCACACCGGCACCTGTGAGTCCGAGCTCCGGACAGCCCAATTTGCCGAAAATCAGCAGCCAGTTGCCAAAAATATTGACAAGGATGGAGAATAGCACACACCACATGGGAGTCTGCGTATCGGTCATGCCGGTGCAAATCTGGCAGAACGAGTTGAAGAGAGCCATGGGTAGCAGGGTGCCGAGGAGAGTAAGGAAATAAGGGCGGATGAGAGGCAGCAGTTCTGAAGGTTGTCCGAATTTATGAAGCAGAAACCAGAGTGACCCCATCAGCACGGTGAATAGTATGCCAATCAATGAATTCAACTGTAAGGCAGCGCGGGATATACGGCCCGCCTCGGGGAGAGAGTTGCGGGAAAAGAGCGCTCCGACAAGCGGCGTGATGCCATTTGCAAGACCGGAGAGCATGACAAGCGGGATAAGGAAAAGGCTATTGACAAAAGCCGAAGAGGCGAGTGCTTCCACGCTGTAGGCACCGACCATCAGAGTGTCGGCGAAGCTCATGGTGATGACACCGAGTTGGGTCATCAGCACGGGGAACCCGAGCGAGAGCAGGGTCTTGTATTCAGGTTTATAGGTAGTCCAGAAAGTGGCTTTGGTCATTTCTTTGGCTTTCATACAAAGGTTTTGCCGCAGCATTGATTTACATGAGGCTTGTCAGTTCGATGAAATCTTGCACGGAGAGACGTTCGGGGCGTTCGGACATGAACCTCGACTTTAGTGCAGGGGACTCAGGACGCAGCATAGAGGCAAGAGAATTTCGGATAGTCTTGCGGCGTTGTCCGAAGGCGGTCTTGACCACCTTCTTGAAAACAACGGGGTCGACCGGGAGTTCGGTGCGCGAGTTGCGGGTGAGTCTGATTACACCGCTGCGCACTTTGGGCGGCGGAGTGAACACATGAGGCTCGACGGTGAATAGATACTCGCAGTCATACCAAGTCTGGAGAAGCACGGAGAGAATGCCGTATACCTTGCCTCCGGGTTTGGCGCATATGCGTTCGGCCACCTCCTTCTGGAGCATGCCTGCAACGACGGGTACGAGGTCTATGTTGTCGAGCACCTTGAAGAAAATTTGAGAAGATATATTGTAAGGATAGTTTCCTATCAAGGCGAAAGAGGATCCGAATATGGAGTTGAGGTCGAGCTTCAGGAAGTCAGCCCCGAGCACCTTCAGGTCAGGATACATCTTGGCGAGGAAATCGACAGATTCGGTGTCGAGTTCGACGGCCTCCACCTTGCGGCCCGACCGGAGTAGATACTTGGTAAGTACACCCATGCCGGGACCTACCTCGAGCACCGGTATATCGGCCCACCGGCCGGCTTGTGCGGGGAGCATGGCGGGGCTGATTGTATCAGCGATTTGGGCAGCGATGTGCTCGTCGTTAAGGAAATGTTGCCCAAGGGCTTTTTTGGCTTTGACTTTCTGCATAGTGAGATAGTGTAATATCAGAGGCTCGGGGCATCAGTCTCTGACTCCTCCACCGATTGTTCGTCCCGGTGAATTATGTCGTTTATTTTGGCAGTAATAATTAGCACTTCATCAGAGTCGAGCCCGGAAATTTCTGCGCGAGCTCCGAACACAGCGTCGGCTGTGGTTGCGAAAATGCCGGTGCTGCCCTTGGTGAGACTCGTGAATATGTGGTTCATTATAGGCATGACACCCGGTGCGCCGACGATGACGCGTTCGGTGGCGGGCATACCGAGATTGGTGCCGTCAGTCTTCTCGAAGTCAACGGCCACATAGAGAGCATCGCCGGGATGAGGGTATTCGCCGGAACCTTTATGAATAATCCTGTAATAGAGGTTTGAGTCTATTTTTGATAGTTTAAGGTCGCGGGCCTCCTCGGTGAGATTGCGCATTGCTTTCTTGCGCATGTCTGAGCGATGCTTATTGCGTATGCCGTCGTAAAGGTTATAGAAAGACTTCTGTGCGGCAATGCCATTATTATGAATTTTGGGATTCATAAGCACATAAGTCAGACTTTCCATAAAGAAGTCATCGTTGAAAGTGACATTATATTCACGTTCTATTTCCATGACTTTCATGGCGATACGTGCGCCTCGGCGCACACCCTGATTATATATCTCATTTTTTGCACCTTCACGGAGAGCTTCTATGCCGGCACGCACTCCATCAAGGTAGAGCCTGCGTTGCTCCTCAGTGAGCATTGAAGTGTCGTTTTGTGCACGTTTGAGATAGTCATACCCTTGCACCTGACCGTAATAATAAATCATCGAGTCGAGTGTGGAAGGGTTACGGTAGTCAGATAGAGGCTTCCCCTTGTCGGAACCGCAGCCGGAGAGTCCGGCGCAAATAGCAAATGCGGAGGCAGCGAGCATCCATCTTGAGAAAAAGTTCATATAAGTTTGTCAGTTATATTTATGAGATTGACTCTAAACTATCATTGATTGTAAGTTGGGGAGTTGTGCTTTCAGGTTCGACGACCACTTCGACAGTCTCTCCATCAGGTGTCATATTTGACATCTTGCGACCCTCACAGCCAGAGAGGAGTATAGAAACGGCAAAGGCCGCGACCGATGTCGCGGCGATTGCCTTGAGGTTATATGTCTTCATCAATTTACCTTGATAAGTTCTACAGTGAAAATAAGGTCGGCATTGGGAGGAATTGGTCCGCCGGGGGTGCCCATTTCTCCATAACCTATCTTGGAG
>CAJUIJ010000025.1:0-11667 GCA_910586175.1 uncultured Muribaculaceae bacterium
TTTGTTATGCCCTATAACATTTTTTCAATTCTAATTTTAAACAGTTTCTAAGAACCAACAACTAAAAACAACCTCCTATATATGAAAAAACTATTACTTCTGTTACTGATAATGACAACATCGTCGGTGTGCATGGCCAAATATATCGTGCACACGGTGAGCGGTTCAGTCACCCTACAGAGAGCCGGCAAGACTCAGCCCCTGTCAAAGGGCACTGAAGTGGGTGGTGTGGACAACCTTGTGCTTGCCAAAGGAGCGATGGTTGAGATTCTTAACACCGCAGACAACAAGGTGTATCGCTGCGATAAGGAGGGGAAGTTCACTCCTATGAAGATAATGATGAATGCCCGCCGCTCGTCAGACAATAAGTTTTCAAGCATAGCCTCCACCACACGCTTCGGCTCAGGTGGCAAGAAAGCAGGCACAGTATATGAGGAGGGATGCCTTGTGACGCGTGCGCTCGGCACCTACGACCCCGAAGGAGCCACAACACAGGTGGATGCCTCACAGCTCGCCATATCTATGGCCAATATGCTCAACGGCAACCTCAACGACTCCATCCCCACACCCCTCACTCACGGCATACCTGCCAAGGGCGAAGGACTGGAATTTTGCATTGACAACACATTCGAATATCCGCTATATGTAAACGTGGTGAAATTCGGCAAATCCGAAAACAATACACGCAGTGTGCAGATTTCCGAATTAGGCCAACCTGTGGGGTGCTATATATTGCTGCCCGGACAATCGCTGATGCGCCGACACTCACTGCCGCTCGATTCGGCAGAGGAGCACCTGCTTATACTCACACGTGGTTATTTCGACATAGACGAGGTGATTGAGAAAGCATCGGCCATGAGCCGGACATCCGACCAACCTATGCTCGGGTCCGGACATATATACATAACCAAACTGTAAAAAATCATACCTTATACATCATGAAACATTTCGCAAAGTATGGCGCGCTAATACTCGCAGCCGCCCTGAGTGTTCCTGTGGCCACCGTGGCAAAGAAGAAAACCCAGAAAAAAGAGGATGCGCCTATAGTCAAGACTGACTATAAGTTTCCTTATGCCACTACGCCACAGAAACTGTATGATTGCGGCACGACTGTATACAGCACCTCCGGCAACCAAGTGTCAAACATGTCGGGCATTGTGCTCGCCAAGGAGGGACTGAAAGTGCACGAACTTGGCGTAAGCCCTGCCAACAACCGGTATCTGCTGATATATGACACCAAGAAGGGTACACAATCAATACTCTACTCCACTGAAGATGTGGCCAAGATTGTGATGAAACTTAAGCCCAAGAAGTATGGGCAACTCGTGTCGGCAATCTACTCCCCCGACGCACGTCGTGTGCTGCTCGGAGGCAAGAACCGGACGGTGGTCACCACTGATGCGCGCAAACTCACACCCATCGACACACTTAAGCTATCCATAGAACCAAAGGTGATGGAGATGAGCAATAACGGCTACTATCTTGCAGTGACCGACGGCAAGAATGTGACCGTTTACAACTTCGAGGAGAAGAAGCCCCGCCAGAGCTGGAACTTCGAGGCCAACGTGACCGACATGAAGTTTAACAACGACGGCACGGAGTTTGCCGTGCTGACCGATGACGGACTTGCAAGCATCTATGACACACGCTCCTTTATTATCAAGAAAGACTATGATGACTTGGGCGCAGGCATAGGCATGGGTTATAACTTCGACGGCAAATGGATGGCCGTTGCCACCTCAGCCGACAATATCAGAGTAATAAACTTGCTCGACAGCAAGCAGAACTTTGAGATACCAGTGGAATCAGGTCAGGTGAGCGACCTCGTTTTCATACCCGATGCAGAAGGACGCACGCTGCTATGCTACACCACCGACCATGCACTCAAGGCTCGCCGCATGTGGAACCTTTCGCCATATTACGGCAAGCTCGTGAAGGAGCAGGCAGACGCCATGATGAACGAGTGGCTCAAGATGATGCCAGGTGAGACAATCGACGAATACCGCAAGCGTGTCAATGATGACTCGCGCAAGCGTCAACGCGCCCTCTTTGAGGCAGAGATCGCATCAGGACTTGCCAACGACCTGCTCGCCATGTCGACCGTGTCGCTTGGCAAATATGACCGCGCCAACAAGGTGCTCGAAGTGAACTTCTCCAACATGCCTTCCATCTTCCTCCCCGTGGAAGAATCAGATCTCGGAGCTTTTCACAAGGCTGACGAACTCGAATTCCGCAATTCGAAATATGGTGTGATGGGAGATGACAATTTCGAGCTGATTTATGCAGAGGTGTTCAACAAGAACGACGGCAAGACATATATCTATGACAATCTTGAGCGTGCCTCACTCAACTACATGGAAGGCGACGACAACGTGGTAAGCCTCGAGGTGATACAGCAACAGCAGATGGAGGAACTGAAGCTCCAGGAACTCCGCCGCAAGGTGATGGAGGAGGCTAAATCGCGCCAAGTTATATCTGACCATACCAACATAACCGTAAACTCAGAAGTGATACCTGACTACGATGCCAACGGTAAGCGTATACTGAACTATAAGGTCAGCTTCTCGTATGAGGTGGAGCCGGAGTTCAGCGCTACGGAAGACTTTGCCCCAGGCAAGTATCATGTAGGAGAGAGCGGCGCAGCATCTTCTATGCTCAACATTGTGAAGCAGGCATTTGAAGGTGAGCTGTCTCGCCATCTCACCGAAGGTAAGAAACTCCTTGTCAACATCAAGGGAGCGGCTGATGGCACACCGATCCGCAGCACACTTGCCTACGACGGCGCATACGGAGACTTCGAGGAGGAGCCTGTGCGTCAGAATGGCCAGCTCACCACCATTACCGTGACCAAGAAAGATGGTATGGCGACCAATGAGCAGCTCGCATTCATACGCGGTGCCGGCGTGCAGAACTATCTGAACGAGAACATCAAGAACCTCTCCAAGATGAATACCGACTACACCTACAATGTAGACGTGGCCGAAGGCAAGGGAAGCGAGTTCCGCCGCATCACAGTGGAATTCACCTTTGTCGATGCCAACCTGCAATAAGTAAATAAAAGTATTACCAATCATAAATGAAACGACACTATAAGACCCTGCTTCTCCTCACTTCAGCCACACTTTGTGGCGTATACGCACAGCAGTCCGCGCAGTCACCCGTCACCTCGGCACCCGTCGAGGCGGCGGTTGCGGCTCCGCTCGACACCACCGCCATGTATGACTCGGCTATCGCGCTATTCGACAAGGTGCGCACCGTCGAAACCACACAGCCTGTAGATGACGCAGGGCTTTACCCGCTCGTATATGACGCAGCAGTGCAGGCAATGGATGTGCTCGGCATTGTGGAACCCAACTCGCAGCGATATTACGCCATGAAGGAAATATTGCGCAACCTCGCCCCGAATCTTGAAGCCGGAGCTTTCTATTACTCCACGCTCAACGACCGTGCCGGACTCGCCAAGTTCGCGCGTAAGTTTATAGACCTGCGCATACATCCCGCTTTCAAGGATGAAAAGATTCCTTATGATGCCGGTGTGTATCATATCATGGCCTACAATGCCGCTTCCGATGCTTACAACAACAAGGAATATGACCGAGCCATAGACTATTTCAAGGTCTATTTCTCCACAGGTGAGAAGTCACAACGCGAGACTGTCTACACATTTATGGGTCAGGCCGCAATAAATTCAGGCAAGTATGACCTCGCCGTGGAGACTCTGGCTGAGGGCGTGAAACAATATCCCAATAATGAGCTGCTGCGCAATCTCGCACTTCAGGCTTGCATAGAGGGTGGACGCGCCGAACGTATCGAGGCTCTCGTAAACGAAGGTCTGACTCAACATCCGGAAAATGCGAAATGGCTCGAAATCAAGGGATGTCTGCAAGAAGACAATCTTGATTTCCTCGGTGCTCTCGAAACTTTCCAGAAGCTCGACACGCTCGATCCTAACAAGCTGGGCACATCGAAGCATATAGCCCTCTGTTATTACAATGCAGCGGTCAACCTCTTCAACCAAGCCCAGACAGTGGCAAAAGATGAGAAAGAGTCGAGCAAACTGCGCCGCAAGGCCCGCAATTATTTCGCAGCCGCAGCCCAGAAGCTTGAGGAAATCAACGCTGCCGATCCGACCAACGTGAAATATTTGCGTGCACTCGGCGTATCTTATCTCTGCATGGAGCAGAAAGACCTTTTCCAGGGCGTCAACAATAAGCTGAAAGCCATGGGAGAAGACCCGATGGCCAATATGTTCATGCCGCCGATGATGGCCTATGAGGAGAGCGGCCACAAGCACTTCCGCTATGGAGGGTCCACCGTCGGCTCCACAGATGTGCCCCTGTTTTCGGAATATGGCCGCAAGTATGTGACCGATGCCTTAAAGGAATGGGTGCCCAAGGGTGAGTTCGAGTCGATTGCTGCCTATCAGAAGCGTATCGACACGGAGTCGGTGAAGTCCAAGTATGACCAACTCAAGCGCGAAGCCCAGGATAAATATATCAAGGAATACTCGTCACAACTCCGTTTGAGCGATATTCAGCTCGAACCTTACGATGTGCGCAGCGAGTCATTTAAGGTCAACACCAACTTTGGCCCCTTCTTTGTGCGTGTCCCAAACAAGGATAATGAGGCTGAACTTTTCAAGGCCAACTGGGAAGGTGTGCAGTTCCTGAACACGCAGTATTGTGTGATGGACGACAAGGTGCAGATAGCCTCTCTATCCGTGCTCACCCCTTCGGGCAAGAAGTATGACTACAGCAACGACCGCCTGGTGGACTATCAGCTCCCCGAACTGACAGTGGACCTCGCCTCGATTCTCGCGGCAGGCGGCATATCCGACAGTTCAGACAAGTCGTCGGGAGCATCGACAACGGCCGCAAACCAACTTATCACTGCACTCTCGGATGTGGATAAGGATATACCCGAAAACAAGGCAGAGTCAACCAATAAGCTCGTACTCGTCATAGCCAATGAGAACTACGATAATGTGGCCAAGGTTGATGCCGCATATCATGATGGCAAACGTTTTGCCGACTATTGCGTAAAGACACTCGGCATACCGGAGCAGAATGTATCGTTCGCACCCAACGCCTCACTCGGCAAGATGCGCAGTGAGATACGCCATCTCGAACGCTCGGTGAGTTCATTTGGCGAGCCTGTCGATGTGATTGTCTATTATGCCGGCCACGGTATGCCCGACGATGCCACAAAGAATGCCTATTTGCTCCCGGTGGATGGCGATCCTCTGCTCCCCACTGAGACCGGACTCTCACTCGAGAGCTTCTACAAGATATTGTCTGACATGAACGCGAGGAGCGTATCAGTCTTTCTCGATGCCTGCTTCTCAGGTGCACGTCGCGACGGTGAGATGCTCAACAAGGCACGCGCCGTGGTGATTCAGCCCAAGGCTGCCGCACCAAAGGGTAATATGTTTATTCTATCGGCCGCTTCGGGTCAGGAAACTGCGCTCCCCTACAAGGAGAAGAACCATGGCATGTTCACCTACTATCTGCTCAAGAAACTCCAAGAGACCAAGGGCAACGCAACCCTCAAAGAGCTTTCTGACTATGTGATAAGCAATGTGAGCCGCCAGTCTTCGCTCATCAACAAGAAGGGGCAGACCCCGACGGTGCAGCTTTCGGGAAAGATGCAGGATGAGTATAAATCGAAAAAACTGAGAGGAAAATGAGGAAGCTGACGATTAGCTGCGCATTGGCAGCCCTGATGATGTCGGGGGTGTGGAGCGATGCCCTGGCCGACAAGGTGCTCACCGGCGAGGCGACCTTTTATGCCGAGAGTTACCACTCGATGAACGACTGCAAGGAGGGAGCGCTACAAAAAGCCCGCGTGGAGGCACTTGCCGCTGAATATGGACGCACTGTCAACGATCATACCACACAAGTAGACCAGACCGGTCCGCGTGGCGAGGAGAGTTTCTTCCAGGCACTCAGCACCACTGAGGTGCGCGGCGAATGGATTGCCGATGAGGGAGAACCGAAATATGACGTGTCGCTTGGCAATGACGGTCTCTATGTGGTGAAATGCACCGTGCGAGGCAAAACTCGCCCCTTCTCCAACGAAGCTGCTGATTTCACCGCTACTCCACTCCGCAACGGCGATGAGACACGTTTCGCTGATACAAACTTCAAGAGCGGAGACTCGATGCGCGTACTGTTCAAGAGTCCTGTGGATGGTTATGTGGCTGCCTACTTAGCTTGCCCGGACGGTAATGTCTACACGCTTCTCCCCTATCTCAGCGCGAACGGTGCGGATGTGAAAGTAAAAGGGGGCAAGGAGTATGTATTCTTCTCGCCTGCACATAAGGAACTCGGCGAACCTGATGAGATGAAGCTCGTGACACAAGACCCGGTTGAACGCAACCAGCTATATGTGTTGTTCTCCCCCAACGAATTCTCAAGGGTAACCGACACAGCAAGCGAAGGTGATGCACCACGAAGCTTGAGTTTCAAGGACTTCAGCAAGTGGATATCAAAGATCCGCTCACGCGACCCAAAAATGGGACTCGTAATGACCCCAATTACAATTAAAAATTAATAATTGATAATTAATAACTACCAGACCTTAAGGACCTTAAAGTCCTTAAAGTCCTTAAAGTCCTTAAAGTCCTTAAAGACCCTAAAGACCCTAAAGACCCTAAAGACCCTAAAGACCTTAAAGACCTTAAAGTCCTTAAAGTCCTTAAAGTCCTTAAAGACCTTAAACTAAAACAACAACTTAAAAACTAAATAATATGAAAAAACTATTTGCAATCATGCTCGCCATCTGCGTATCGCTGGGCGGCGTGGCCTATGGTGCCAGCACTTCAAAACAACTTCAGAAAGCTCGCGACAAGCAGAAGAAGGAGAAAATGAAACAGTTCAAGAAAGAAAAATGGACTGTATTCGGCACATCGCAAACTATCGAAGTGGCTCTTCTCTCTCACTACGACAAACTCGAGAAGCTCGGTGACGATGCCCATGAGATAGTGGGTCTTGCAAGCAATTTCAAGTCTAAAAATGTAGGTGTAGCCACAGCCGAGAACAATGCCTGCATCGAGTATGCCAAGGAGGCCGGCAGCGAGCTGCAAGGTCGCATCGCCACTGACCTTTTCGGCAGCGGCTCGGATCCCGACGGGGAGTTTGACCATTTCTACCAGGCTTTTGAGCGCGGCGTGCAGAAAGAAATCAAGGGAGAACTAAAGAAGAGCTTCAGCATCATTCACGACAATGGCAACGGCACTTTCGAACTCCAGACATTCTATATCGTAGACGAAAGCGGTGCACAGCGTGCACGGATGAAAGCTCTTGAGGCTGCCCTCAAGGAGAGCGAGGTGGCGCAGAAGCATGCCGAAAAAATCTCCGACTTCGTAAAGGGTGGCATCAACGCCAACTAAACATCAACGCCAACTAAACATCAACGCCAATTAAAAATTGGACTGCCATTAAAGCGGTCCTAATTCTCGGGGACGGGAGGCTTTGCGGCCTGTCGTCTCACCAACTGAAAAACTCTCTACGATATGAGAAAAGCCATGATATTATTGGCTGCGTGCAGCATGTTGGTTCCCGCTGCCGCACGCACCTCCAAACAGCAACCCTCCACACCGGGAAAGTTCAAGGAGTTTCGCGACAAGATGCTCGGAAATTATAAGGACTACCGCGATAAGGTGCTCGATAATTACGATAAATTTCTTGACGGTGTATGGACCGAGATGGCCACATTCAAGGGTGAGGAATATAATCCGAAGCCAAAGCCGAAGCATGTGCCGGAACTGAAGCAAAAGGAGACACCGGTAGTGCTTCCGGTGCCGGATATGCCTGCACCGGATTCTTCAGAACCATCTTCAGCTCCTGAGAAATCACCCTCCACACCGGAGCGCGCCGCAACGCCATCAGCAGCCACGGGCACACCTCTCAGTTTCGACTATCATGGCATGCAGATGCAATTGCCGGCAGTGAGCGTGAGACTTATGGGTGCATGTCGCGACAAGACCGATTTCGCCGGACAATGGCGTAATCTTGCGCGTGCCGACTTCGCCGGCGACTTCATATCGGCTGTAAGAAAGCTATCTGACGAGTGCAAGCTCAACGATTATCTCACATTCGACTTATTGATGAGCTATGCCGGCCACATGTTTCCTGAAGTAGACTCATCGTCGCGTGCGAGCTTCGTGCATTTCATGCTCAACAATATGGGCTATGACGCAAGGTTGGGAATCACCGACAGCGGCGTGACTATGCTCATGCTGCCGCTGAAACAAAAGATTTTCGCGCGTGCTTTTATGGAGATTGATGGCCAGAGATATTATGTGTTTACTGACGACAAACACACCCCGGCCGACATAGGAGGCTATATCAATACGTGCCAGCTGCCAAGTGGTGTGGATGCCGGCAGCCATTTTGACCTCACCATCCCCGACGGACTCAACTTGCCTTACAAAGCGCATACATTTGAAGTGAATTATGGCGGCATGCAACTTAAAGGCGAGGTTAACGCAAACCTTATGCCTTTACTATACAGGTATCCGCAGATGCCGATGGGTGATTACGCATCATCCACGCTGATGCCCTCGCTACGTGAGGATCTGGTGCGCCAAGTGAAGTCGCAACTAAGCGGCATGACCCAACTCGATGCAGTCAATACATTGTTGGGCTTCATACAAAGCGGATTCCAATATGCCACTGATGAGGAGCAGCATGGATTCGAAAAGCCCTACTTCTTGGAGGAGACGTTATATTACCCGAAATGCGACTGCGAAGACAGGGCTGTGATGTATGGCTATCTGCTGTCAAAGGCACTTGGCGTGGAAAATCACCTTATTTTCTATCCCGGTCATGAGTCAGTGGCAGTAACTCTCGACTCAGATATAGAGGGCGACAACTACGTATACAAGGGAAAGAGATACATGATATCAGACCCCACCTTCATAGGAGCGGCCACAGGAGTCTGCATGCCCCAATATAAAACCACTACCCCCAAGATTGACTACGTATACAGATAAGGCAAACAATCGACATAACCGGCAACAATAAGCAGGCTATTTCCTGTTATACAACCGCATGCACAGGTATATTGCTGTGCCGGCAATGAGCATCAGCGGTAACACGCTCCACAGGATGTGGTGTGTGCCTCTGGTGGAATTGGTGGTTACTTTATCCTCCAAACGATGGCTTTGCATTGCGTGGATACTCATTGTGTCCTTTCGGTGCGTGTTTCTTAGCCGTTGAGTCATATACTTGCGCTCTTTACTCACTCTTCCCTTTATGGCCTTGACACGTACATGCTGCGGGGAGTCGGCGTGATGTGAAGGAATTGAAATCTCAAGCGTATCGAACTCAAGATACAGTCGGGTGAGAAGAGAATCGCTTACCGCCTCGGTGATTCGCAGGTCGCTTGCACTCGACGAGGATGTGTCGGCTTGCTCTACCGTCTGTATGCTTCTTGCAGGCCGGCATGACCCTAAGAGTCCTATGACTGCGAGCATCATCAGGGATACAAGCAGGTTACGACAAACTATCAAAGGCCAACCACATGTGCCGATTTTACGGAACCTAAGATTATCAAGCTTTTCCATATCAGTAACTATTAATATATTCGGCACAAAGTTAGTGTAGGGTGAGGAGGCGGCAACCATATACCAACACAACAAAAAACTACAGCCGCGAAGCATAATAGAACATATGGGATAAGCGTTTTGTTATAACATAAATACTAATATATAACCTGAAATGGAAAACAAGAAATCAACTTTGACAAAAGAGCAGCGACTAAGCACATCGCTCTCCACAGAGCTTCGCGACCTGTTCGTACGCCAGCTCCAACACGAACTTAAAAACTTTGCACTCTACAACAGTTTCTCGGTATATTACAGCTGCAAGGGCCTTGAAAAGCTCGGCAAATATTACAAGGCACGTGCCGACGAAGAGCTGATGCATCAGGAGTGGATTATGAATTACCTCTCAGAATGTGACGTGCAATTTGAATATCCTGCAATCCCTGTCAACGAGACCCGCAAGCTTAACGACGACGTGACAGCCTTCCGTCTCACCGTTGAGCGCGAGGTGGAGACCACAGGCATGATCAATGAGATTGCCGACACAGCATTCGAACAGCGCGACTGGATGACCCTCAGTTTCCTGCTCGGCACTTTCAACAATGCGCGACTGATTCCGGAGCAGATTGAGGAAGAGTCACTCTCACGCACAGCCCTCGACATAATGATGACCGACGACCACATCCTGAAGAAAGAAAACCAGGTCTACGACCTCTACTTCTCCAACAAGAAGTAAAAGCCTGGCTTACAAAAGCAAAACTCACAAAAGTATAACCAACAAAAAGGCCTACGGCCTTTCACAGAACAAAAGCTGCCACAAAAGCGAACTAAAGCAACAACGCAAGCGGAAGCAACAACGCAAGCGGAAGCACCAATGCGAGCGCAAGCAACCTTTGAAGCAACCTTTAGAGAGGGTGCCTATAAGCGGGAGCGGGTCCTGATTAGCAGGAGCGAGTGCTGATTAGCGAGAGCGGGGTGCCGATGAGCGGGAGGGGGATGCTGATTAGCATGCGCGAGCTTAAGCCGGCAGCTTTTGTTCTGTGAAAGGCCGTAGGCCTTTTTAACTCTAATATCGAAGCCGATGGCCAAGTCGATGAAACGCCGCTGCCTTACTCACGATTATAGAAGCCGAAGCATCTATCTGATTACCATAAATAAGGCACCGGGCATACCATACTTCTCCGAAGTCTACGGTGACCCTTTATGCGGCACAACGGCTTGTCATGTCCGCTACTTCCCGCTCGGCTTCCTGATTGCAGACCAGTTGAGGCGCACCATTGCTTCTTTTCACGATACCCGAAATATCCAATATATTATCATGCCCGATCATATCCATATCGTTCTCTTTATTGAGAAGGATGTGGACTATCATTTAGGCACTCTCATAAACGATTTCAAATCAAACTGTACCCGTCAAAACTCGATGCAACCGATTTTTGAAGATGACTACAACGACCGGATATGCTGGCGCAAGAACCAACTCGACCGGATGGTCAAATATGTACGCGATAATCCTCGCCGTCTCCTTATGCGTAGGTTGCACCCGGAGCATTTCCGTAGCCGCTTCTTTGTGACAATCGGAGGTAAAAACTACGAAGCGTATGGTAATCCGACTCTTCTCACCCACCCCTCAATAGTTGCTGTGCGTGTCAGCTCCAAATATACACCCGAAAAGCTTGTTGCACTCCACCGGCTATGGGATGAAGTGATACGACAGACCGGTGTCCTTGTATCTCCTTTCATAAGCCCGGCCGAACGCGCAGTGCGCGACAAGGCAATAGCAGAGGGCTCGGCTCTCATATATTTCACCAAAGATCAGTTTGGAGAAAGATACAAACCGCAAGGTGCTTTGTTCGATCTTTGCGCGGAGGGTCGCCTGTTGCTAATCTCGCTCGGCGATAACGTGAGCGTTAAGAGATGCCGCGCGGGCTTCGCCATAGTCACCATGCCACGCACCGATGTGGAGCGTGTGGCCTCACACCCGGCCATGAAATCGTTCAGCCTCGCAAAGCCCGTCAACATGAAACTTGACCGCGCACGTCTCGTAAGCGGCATAGACAAGATTCACACCGGAGAAGGGCTGCCCCGCAAGTATACAGGCGCAGGCATAGTGGCGGGGG
>CAJUIJ010000025.1:11677-18826 GCA_910586175.1 uncultured Muribaculaceae bacterium
GTGTTGTCGACAACGGCATTGACCCCAACCATGTCAACTTCCTATATCCCGACGGTTCAAGCCGCATATCGATGCTCAGTGAAGCCACCATCGGCACGACAAGCGAACCCACCACTGTGATTTATAACGCCGAGACCGTGCGCGATTTCACCACTGACGACAAGTCAACATATCATGGCACTCACACACTCGGCATATTGGGAGGATCTTACGACGGCACCGGCAAGATGGCATACAAGGGAGCCAACGGAGAATACAACATAGAAGACAATTGCGAACGCGCACCATTCTATGGTGTGGCACCCGCAGCCGACCTCGCAGTCGGAGCAGGCTCAGACTACGACGCTTATATCGTCTACAACATAGAGAACATACTGAACTACGCCAACTTCATGGAACGCCGCGTGGTAATAAACCTCTCGCTCGGCTCAAGCCTTGGCCCGCACGATGGCTCCACATCGCTCAACCGTTATCTCGACTACATCTGCATGGATGGCGAATATGAAATCGACGGCCAGACATACAAGGGTGACAATGCGATAATCTGTATATCCGCAGGCAACGAAGGCGACATGCCGATAGCATGGAACAAAACCATCAGCGCTACCGACCCCGAAGCCAAATCTTTCTACATCAGTCTTCAGGATGATATGGTGGCAGAAGAAATGGTGCTCAAGAACATGCGCATGGGTCATATGTATGTATACGGCAACGATGCCCGTCCGTTCAAGATACAGCTCGTGGCCTGGAACAACAACCGCAACCGCGCCGCCTGGCAGAAGACCCTCGTGGAGCCTTCAGACGCGATACAATATTATTGCTCCGAAAACATTTATGTGCAGGATGATACCGACATTGTTGACCCTGCCTTTGCCAACTACTTTGAGGGCTTCGTAGGCTTAGGCACAACAATCGATGAGGAGAGCGGCCGCTATATGGCGATTATCGACTTGGCCGCTATCGACAACGTGACCGGGACATTCAACCAAAATGAGGAATACTCGCTGGGCCTTGTAATCAGCTACATCGCCGACGATGGCAAACCGCAGCGTATAGAGGCATATGGTGATGCCGATGGCGTGTTGGGCATGGATTCACTCGACAAAGAGGGATGAATAAAGCCTAACGGCAACGGCACAATCAGCGATATGGCCTGCGGCAGAAACCAGATTATCGTAGGCTCATACAACACCAAGGAGGCATGGCTCTCGCTCGACAGTCAGATATATGGCTATGGAGAGGGTATCATACCGGAGGGAGAGGTGACAGGCTTCTCTTCATTCGGCACACTGCATGACGGCCGCAACCTGCCTCATGTATTGGCACCCGGCGCAACGATCGTGTCGTCGTCAAACATCCACTTCCACACCGAGAAGAATAACATCACCGATACATTCAACCCGATGCACCCCGGTGTGCGCCAGGGTGAGACTTCATTTGGCGGCCGTGACCACTACTGGGTGCAGATGTCAGGCACATCGATGTCATCTCCACTCGTGGCCGGAACTATGGCTCTCTGGCTTGAAGCTGACCCCACGCTCAATGTGGATGACATACGCGACATTATAGCCCGGACTTCCGTCAAGGATGAATTCACCGCAAAAGAGGCCGACCAGGTTAAGGTCGGTGCCGGCAAGCTTGATGCCTACGCCGGTCTTAAGGAGGTGCTCCGCCGTTCGTCAGTGCAAGAAATCGAATCTATTCCCGACAGCGACGACCTTCTGCTCCGTGCCCTCGGCAATGGTCTCTATGAAGTATCGCTCCCCGGAGCTGAGTCAATGAACGTGATGATGCTCGATGCTGCCGGACATGTAGCGGCACGCGTATCGAACGATGGAGATGAGGCTGTTATCGATGCTTCCGCACTCGCATCCGGACTCTACATAATCAGCGTGAACGGCACTGCCGCAGCTAAGATAATCAAGAAATAACCCAATACCATATATTGATATGAACAACTTATTAAAGAGTGCATTGCTGTCGGCTATGATTCTTCCTGCTGCATATATGCAGGCTGCCGACCCGGACATAACAATGCGCACAAACATCTACGATACGGCGGGTCCCAACAACGCGTGTACAATCACCCTTGGCGGCACACCCGGAAAATACATCGAAGTGGACTGTGGTTTCGGACCTGTGGAATATCAGATTCAGAGTGCAACGTTCGATCAGACCACCCAGACCATCAAAGGCACCAACATTTCGTGTCAGGTGTCGAAAGAGGGCCTTATCAAGATTTATACCGATGAGGATGCTGTGATAGACTATCTTGATACTGAAGGTTGCGGCTTGGAATGGATTGACATAACCGACCCATCCGGACTTCAGATTGTCAACTTCAATCACAACAACCTTCAGAAACTTGACCTCTCTGATTATACTGCTCTCCAGATGGCTTACCTGTCCGATAACCCTTATGGCGAAGCTCCCCTCGTGATAGGCAAGAACCATCCTGAACTTGCACTGCTCGAAATCAACTCCGTGTATAACCTTGACCCGGAGTTCGACATCAACACCTATCCCAAGTTGACAGTGTTCGATGCGTTTGCCGTGCCTGACCTCAAGAAACTCACGCCCTCCGGCTGTCCCGGGCTTGTGCGCCTGTCAATCGACTGCACCAATGTGTCAGAGCTTGACCTCAGCAACAACCCGTCGCTTGCCATACTCAATATCTCGGAGACTGCAATCACCGACATTGACCTATCAAAGTGCACCAACTTGCAGGAAGTCTATGTAGTGCATCAGAGCGGCACTTATAACCCTGACGTGAAGCTTAAGAAGCTTGATGTATCTATGCTTCCCAAACTCTACTACCTCTTCGCCACAGGCAATGACATCGAAAGCATTGATGTGAGCAAGAACCCTGAACTCAACCACCTTTGGCTCGGTCACAACCGACTCTCCTCAATCGACATAAGCAAAAACAACAAGCTTGTAAACCTTCATCTTGAGAAAAACTATTTCGACTTTGTGACACTGCCTGCCGACCGTCAGGAGTTCATAGAGTATGAATATCAGCAGAATCCCTTCGCTGTGCCTGTAGAACTTGAGGTGGGCAAACCTCTTGATGTCACTAAATATATTGACCGTCCCAACACAACCACAGTGGGACGCCTTGTGAGAGTGACACGCGAGAACCCCTTCAACCCGCAACCCGTGGATGAGTCGCTGTATAGCTTCGCCAACGGCAAGTTGACAGTCAACCAGGCCTTGACCGACAGCGTGTATCTGGAACTCGTCAACTCCGACTTCACTCTCGTGGCGCAGACCACAAGCAAATTCAAAGTGAAGACTGCTGCCGAGATGGGCAAGCCTGACGTGAAGATGACATTCCAACCCGGCACTTCACAGGGTGCAGAGCTCGCCATGTGCATCGGTATTGACGGCGCGACAGCAGAGTCGCCCAAGACACTCTATGTGACACAGGGTGATGGCAAGACTACTACATATCAGGTCACCACTTCGGCAATGCCTTCCGAACCCAACGTGAAGCTAACTGCGGCGGGCTATGGCCAGACCTCACTTGCTGTAGACGTGGCTGAGCAAATCACAGCCGTAGGTATTGATGGAGTCACCATGTATGCCTGCGATATCACCCCGATGTCGGCACTGCGCGAACTGCGCCTTACAGGCACAGAACTCTATGCCCTTGACCTCGGTTACAACCGTTGTCTTGAGAAATTGGTGATCAATGGCAATCACCTGACGAAGATTGACCTTGACGGTGTGTCGGGCGATTTCGCCAAAACCAAACTCTCGTATATTGACCTCGCCGGCAATGAGACTGCTGAACTTGTCATCTCCCGCATGGATGGCGTAAAGTATTTTGACCTGCACAACAATAAGCTGACCAGCCAGCACTTCAAGGATGCGGAGCGCATCGAATATCTCGACGTGAGCCAAAACTTGCTTGAGTCGCTTGAAATCGGCTATCTCATCTCGCTGCGCGAACTGAATGCCTCTGACAACAAACTGACATCTTATGCAGCCCCTGAGACCAACGTGATTGAGAAAGCAGACTTCTCACGCAACTGTTTCACATATGCCAATCTGCCTGCCCGCAACGGTCTGAGCGAGGATAACTTCAAGTACGCACCGCAAGCCAAGATTGTTATAACATCGAAGGCTCCGGGCATCGATCTCGGCACTCAGGCAGTGACAATCGACGGCGCGCCCGTGGAATTTGCATGGTTCAAGACAGACGGCACACAGCTGACAGCCGGCACTGACTATACCATCACAGATGGCCGCACACGCTTCCTCTACCCCACGGTTGGTGCGGAGATTTATTGCGCAATGACTTGCGCTTCGCTCCCGGCATTCAGCGGTGATAATGCACTCATGACTACCAATGTGGAGGCTGCTGAGATGCCACAACACGTTGTGGCTGAATTCAGCACAGCTGATGCCGGCACTATGGAAATGTCGCTCGCGGCAGATACTGATGCCACCTCGATATATTTCGACTGGAACGGTGACGGCACTGACCTTGTGCAGTATGTGCTCGGCACATCATACCGAATCTTCACCGGCGAGGCCAAAGCCGGCAAGAATGTCAAGGTGCTCAGCTACAATGAGCAGAATGGCGTGACAGTATTCACCATAAGCGGTGTGAAGCTCAACTCGTTTGACGGCACAAACCTCAAGCAAGTCCATGCCCTTACTGTAGCTGACACAGGCCTTGAGTCGATCACTTATCCCGATACCGACAAGATCCGCGAGCTTAATATCTCCGGCAACGCATTCACTGAGTTTGATGCCACCAAGTTCCCGGAACTCTTCTCGATTTCACTGACAGGCAACAAGCTGACCACGCTCGACCTGACACCATGCGACGATGTGGAGGTAGTGGCTGCTGCGCGCAACCAACTCACCGACATTAAGTTTAAGGAAAACAACAAGGTGTACTTCCTCGACATCACAGGCAACAAGTTTGAGAGCTACGACCTGCAGCAGCACAAGATGCTCAATCAGGTTGGTCTCGCTCAGAACCTTCTGACCACTGTAGACCCCTCCAACCTCCCCGACCTTCGCGTCATCGCCTTGGATGGCAACCGCTTCACCTTCGCAACGCTCCCCCTCCCCGAAAGCCATTGGAGCCGTTACACATATGCCAACCAGGCCACCATCGTGCCTGAGATTGACGGACTCACAATCGACCTTTCGAGCCAGAAGCAAGTGGCTGAGACCCCGACAGTATACCGCTGGTTTATCGGCATGCCGACATACAATTCGGATCTTGGCGATTTTGAGGGCGAAGAGCTTGTGGCAGGCGAAGAATATACCATCGAGAATGGTGTAACTACGCTCAACCAAGGCTACAATAAGATGATATGCCTTATGACCAACAGCGAGTTGCCCAACGTGGTGCTCACCACCGATCTGCTCGATCTCTCAGCCCTTGAGACTATCGAGGCGGAAGGAGTGGATGCAGAAGCGGCTTACTTCACGCTCGACGGTCTGCGCGTGGCCAACCCGTCACAGGGTATATACATCGTGGTGCGTGGCAACAAAGTTACCAAAGAACTCATTAAGTAGTTTGATTTTAAAGCTTTAAAGAGCTCACTTACATTAGAAGGCATCCTTATAAAGGGTGCCTTCTTGTATTTTTCTTTCATTTTAAATTTATAATTTGCGATTATGAATAATAATATATATATTTGCGACAATATGTTAACTCAAATCGGCTTAATATGAAAAAAAGTCTACTTATCATCACGGCTTGCGTATCATGCGCCGGCCTATACACGTCGGCACATGCTGAGTCTTCTGCCCAGGAGGTAAAACCCGTCATTATAATCAATGCCGCTGATGAAAAAAGCACTTTGCCTATCGACCAAGTGCAGCAAATCACTTTTGAAGGCAAAGATATGGTGCTCCTTCATAATGATGGCACTCTGCGCAAATGTGTCGACGATATCGAGGATATAAAGTTTGACTTCGTTTCGAGTGCGGTGGAGAGTGTCAGCAAGGAGTTTGACGATGATTTCGCTGTGAGTTTCGAAAACGGCATCATGACAGTCAGACCGGCAGAGGGCAAAAGTGTTGACTTGTCGATATTCGACCTGCAAGGTGTAGAAGCCAAGGCAGCCCACTTTTCTGAAAGCCAAACCTTTGACCTCAACACACTGCAAAAGGGAGTTTACATAATCGTAATCAACAACAAGACAATAAAATTCACCCGCTGATGAAAAAGATATATATAACAGCAGCATTTGCAGCGGCACTCTCAATAGGAGCTATCGCCCAGACATTGGTAGTGACTCCCAAGTCCGGACAGGCAGTCCGTTTCAAGATTGCAGAGATTGAGAGCCTCACTTTCGAGGAAGAAGTTGACCTGACCGATGCAACTTTGCTCTCGGAGGGTGAAACTGCCAATTGTTATATCGTGAAACCCGGCTCGAAAGTGGCTTTCAGCGTCGCAGTCAAGGGCAACTCTGATCAGAGTGTCGGCGATGTGGCCGACGTCAGCCTTGTGTGGCAGGATGCCAACGGACTTGTGAACAAGCTCCAATATGCAGCCGCCGACAAAATGGCTGTGGCCGAAATTGCCGCAAAGAGCGGCAACGCACTTGTGGCAGCACTCGATGCAGAGGGAAGGACATTGTGGAGCTGGCACTTGTGGATCACCGACTATGACCCTGACCTATCAGCCTATACCACAACTGCCAACTCATCCGGAACCACATGGACATTTATGGACCGCAACTTGGGCGCAATGAGCGCAACCCCGACTGATGGCTTCGCCACACATGGCATGATATATCAGTGGGGACGCAAGGACCCGTTTCCCGCACCGGTGGCAGAAACCATGCTTGATGAGCAATATAATTACATCGACGGCATGGATGGAGAGGCCACTCTCTATGACATAGAGGGGAAAGTGCTTACGAAAATCAAGGATATCTCCGACATACATGGCTCGCTTGAGAAGTCCATAGCCAACCCTATGACGTTCTACTACATGACCTATGAGTTTACAGGCGAGAAGGATGAATATGGAGAGGAGATTGTGCTCAATGACCCTCGCACGGGAGACTGGACCGACACGAGCGATGACGACTTCTGGGGCGGAGTGTCTGACACGAAGAGCATGTATGACCCCTGCCCTCCGGGTTGGAGAGTTCCTGCTTGCGATGCCGACGG
>CAJUIJ010000025.1:18836-20107 GCA_910586175.1 uncultured Muribaculaceae bacterium
CCGACGGCAACACCCCATATGATTGGCTGAAATACACCGACATGACCTGGGATAGCGCGAACCATGGCGCTGCGCAGAATGGACAATGGCTGCCGGCCTGCGGCACACGTGTATACGCATCGGGAGGCTGCGACTGGCAGTCGGCTAACCCCTACGGCGGTCTATGGATTGCCACCAAGGGGAAGAACTCTACCAACTTGGAGGAGTTTCCTGACCTCTATGGGCAATACATGATGATAGTCAACGGCAAACGTACATTCAAGGTGAGCAAGGACAAGCGTTCGCAAGGGATGTCGGTGCGTGCCGTGCGCTGCAAATGAAAAGCATAGTTGAATTTTATCAAATTGTTTTTTATGATTTTAATGAATTTATAAGATTAAACATTATGGGGAGGGAGGATTAGTGATAACCCTCCCTCTTTTTTGCTTAACATTTCACAATTTGTCATAATTTAATTATCTTTGCCGTCGGAGGGTCAAATCTCTCGCTTTTATAATGCATTATTTTCTCAACATCGGTTCCAACTTAGGCAATCCGAAGCTGAATCTCAGCCGAGGACTTCGTGCACTTGAGGAGAAATTCGGATATTTCGAAACCTCCAAAATAATGGAGTCTAAGCCATGGGGCTTCGTGTCGCCGCATACATTCGCCAACATGGCCGTCATGGTTATATCCGACAAAAGTCCGGCAGAGGTGCTTGCAGACATACATGAAATCGAAGCGCGATACAATACCACATCTCACCGCGACAAGCATGGCAACTACCGTGACCGAACGCTCGATATCGACATAATGGCAGTAGACGATGAAGTAATCGACACAGAAGAGCTGAAAGTGCCTCACCCTCACTTGGCAGAAAGGGACTTCTTCCTGACTCCATTTGCCGAGTTAGCTCCAATGTGGCGACACCCCCTGACAGGGCTGACTTGCGCCGAAATGCTCGAACGCCTACCCAAAGAACCCGAATAAATCTTCAGAGCACGTCTCATAAAACTATTTGACATGAGAAATCTAACTAAAAATGGATTGATAAAAAAACTAAAATCCATTTTGCCGAACTACCCTATTAAAAAAGCGTGGCTCTTTGGATCTTATGCCACAGGAGAAGCCAATGAAAACAGTGACATAGACTTGCTTGTCGTATATGATAAAAACGAATCATTCTCACTTTTTACCATTGGAAAAATAATCTCTGAATTGACAAGATTAATGGGTACCCAAGTGGATTTGGTAGAAGAAGGCAGACTGTTGCCATTTGCACAATCACATAC
>CAJUIJ010000026.1:0-6732 GCA_910586175.1 uncultured Muribaculaceae bacterium
ATGTAATTGATGATGATTGGTAAAGCATCCAAAAAGACAAGTAAAGAAAATTTAAAAAGAAAAAAACATTTGCTTAAAATTAAATTGAACACCTACTTATGGCATGCGGTATAATTATTTTTGCAAATTTAACAAAAATATCGCACATGAGCAAAACCATAAAGCAACTTCACAATCCTGTTACAACTCGTAAGTCTTTATGCTGTCGGGAATGAGTCTCGTTGTCTCTGCGCCGAACAGGGAGGCTTGTGCATATTCGCGCCGTCCGGGCTGCATGGGACGGTGTGTCACCGATATGCCGGGTGCGGAGGGCTTCTTGTCACCGTAGAGCTTGAAAGGCTGTTCGAAACTCCAGCCTCGCGTGGCGTTGCGCACGTAGAGTTTCATCAGACCCCGCTCACCGCGGGTGCGATGGCGCAACTCCCCATACACTTCGCTCATGTCGGCGCAATTTCTAATCTCAAACTCGGCAACCGTGCGCCATCCCTGCTGCAAGTTGATGACCCGCACGAATATCCTGTCGCCATATCGTATGTAGCGCGACGCCCCTGTCGGCGTGGCCGGCCGGTCGCTTCCAGGCCTTACTGAACTCCTTATCATCCCTTCCATATTGTTCTCTTTTTAGTTGCTGCAAAATTAATTATGTAGGCTGCAAGATATATGCAGTGTTATATTAAAAAATGTAAATATAGATAAAAATCAGTTCACCCTTTGTTTTTACGGCAAAGATTGATTAATTTTGCACTACACAAAGTCGTCCCGTTGCTCAGAGGTGACGAAGGCGAAGGATGCAGAAATGGTGGAATGGTAGACACGAGGGACTTAAAATCCCTTGCCCGATGAGGGCGTGTGGGTTCGAGTCCCACTTTCTGTACTGATGATTCCCTTTGCCGCTTAAGGCGGCAGGGGTTTTTTTATTCAATAAGGCTTCATCATGGCTTCATCACAAAATCTTGAGCTGACCCAGAAGTTGGGCATCCGGTTGTCGCAGCAGCAGTTGCGCTTCACCCGTATGCTCGAACTCAACACTCCCGAACTCGAGGAGGTGGTGGAGCGTGAGCTTGAAGACAACCCGGCTCTCGGGGTGAAGGAGGAGACCACGGAAGAGGATGTGCGCCGTTATCCGGTATATTCTCGTCCCAAGCCTGACGACGATTATGTGTTCAGCCCGGCCGATGAGTCGGTGACTCTATACGACCAGCTGCTTGAGCAACTCTCCGAACGGCGTCTTTCGGCTAATGTCGAGACAGTGGCACGGTTCATTATAGGTAGTCTTGATTCCAATGGCTACCTGCACCGTTCACTCACAGATATAATCGATGACTTGGCCTTTGGTCCGGGCGTGGAGGTGACACGTGAGGAGGCGGAGAAGGCCCTTGAGGTGGTGAGGGGACTTGAACCCGCAGGCATTGCAGCCTCAGACTTGCGGGATTGCCTGCGTATGCAGCTTCTTGACATGAAGCCATCGCGCCGGCGCGATGATGCCCTGCGTATCATAGACAATGCCTATGAGGCTTTTACTATGAAGCATAAGCACCGCATCATGTCGGCACTCAAGCTCTCCGACAGGGAAGCTTCTGATGCCCTCGCCGTAATCCTTTCGCTAAACCCCAAGCCGGGGGCTGCCCTCGGATATGATCCGGCTGAGGGTAGTAATGTGATTGTGCCTGATTTTGTGGTGAATGTGGAGGATGGCGATATCTCTATCGCACTCAATAACCGTATACCGGAACTCTGCATTGAGGTCGGTTTCGAGCAGGCGATGGCCAATCTGGAACGCACTGCCAAGGGTAGGCCCAAGAAGGGTTCGGAATTTGTGGTGACAAGATATAACGATGCCCGAGATTTCATAAGGGTTCTGACACAACGGCAACAGACCATGATGACGGTGATGTCGGCGATTGTCAAGATTCAAGAAGATTATTTCCGCACCGAAGATGTGTATCGCCTCAAGCCGATGATGATCAAGAATGTGGCTGACCTCACGGGACTCGACATGTCGGTGATATCGCGCGTCACTTCCAATAAGTATGTGGCGCTTCCCTGGGGTATACTGCCATTGCGCTTTTTCTTCAGCGACTCGATAGGTGAGGAGCGTGAAGGGGCCGACGCTGCCACCAACCGTAAGATTGAAGCAGAACTGGTGGCCTTGATAGAGGCAGAAAATAAGTCGCATCCGCTCTCCGACAGGAAACTGATGGAGGAGATGCAGAAGCGTGGCTACGATGTGTCGCGTCGCACGGTGGCTAAATATCGCGACCGTCAGGGCATACCGGTGGCCCGATTGCGTAAGAAAATGTAATGATTATGATATATATGAAGAAGATATTGACGATGTTGCTGGTTGCCGTGGCGGTTATTCCCGCCTGGTCGGTGACCGACAAGGAGATGGATCAGGCTCGTGCCATAGCTGCCAAGTATTATTTGCGCTGGGCCAACAATGGCTCCGGGTATCTTGATGATGTCAACCCTAAGTCGATGGCCGAACTGAACGCCAAGCTAAAGGCTAAGGAGAAGGAAAATATCAAGGCCTTCAATGCCGTGAAGATGCCTGCTGCCTCCGAATATGCGAAGTGGGATAAGCAGAAACTTGCCGATTTCTGGGCCGGTACGGCTTACCAGACTCCGGGCCTGAGCGCCGAGGGGCGCGGTGGA
The DNA here is from genome assembly GCA_910586175.1 of uncultured Muribaculaceae bacterium. Taxonomy (GTDB): domain Bacteria; phylum Bacteroidota; class Bacteroidia; order Bacteroidales; family Muribaculaceae; genus Lepagella. Next base: position 2,656 of record CAJUIJ010000026.1, read on the forward strand.
CGCAATAAGGCCCGTAAACTCATCATGGAGATGAAGGTGAGTGAGCCGGCTAAGGAAACTCCAAAAGAGACCCCGAAAGAGGAACCGAAGCCGGAGGCAGTTACTGCGGTTGAGTCTGAGGAGGCTGTGGTGGCAGATACCATCATCGGCACGATGGCTGAGGCTGGAGATGCCCCGGCAGCCGGCGATGAGATTCTCAAGGACCAGGAGCAAATAGAGAAGGATGCTGCCGAGGCTACGATGAAGGAACCTGAACAGAGCCATACGTGGGTATATATACTTGTTCTCGCTGTTCTTGTAGGTGTGGTGATATGGCTTGTGGTGTATGCTGCCAATCTCATGAAGCGTCAGCCCGGTTCGGGCGACGATGAGGGAGAGAGTGCAGAACTCCGTGCCCAGGCCAAGAAAGCTATCGCTCGCAAGAATGAGGAGCTTGAGGATATGCGTAAGCGTCTGCTGGCAGAGGAAAACCGTTCGGCCGACCTCGGTGCAGAACTCGAGAAACTTAAACTTGAGTGTAAGCGAGCTGAAGATAAAATCACTCAGCTGCGAGAGGAGAATGTGATGCTGCGCAACAATGCATCCATGCAGCAGTCTAAACGGAGGGAGACTTCCCCAGTGACTCCTGCCGCTGTGGCTCCTGCGGTGCAGTCTGCTCAGGTAAGACAGGAGAGTGTGACTGTAGAGCGAAAGCCTGCTGTGACGGAAACTAAACCTTCAGAATCTGTGCAGGCACCGATACTTAGGGTGATATATCTGGGCCGTGCAAATGCCCGTGGCATTTTCGTTAGAGCCGACAGGAAAATCAACGCCGGCAACACAATTTACCGCCTTGATACTAACGATGGTCTGGTAGGTACGTTCCATGTGGTCGACGAACCGGAGGTGGTGGATGTAGCTCTTGCCAATCCGTCGGAATACCTGGCCAACGGCTGCGTAGGCGAAGACCTTCAAGACACTCTCGGGGTGACAAGGATAATCACTGAGTCAGCAGGCACAGCAATCTTCGAAAACGGCTATTGGAAAGTGCTGCGAAAAACCAAAGTCCGCTACGAGTAACATTAAAAGTGGACTGCCGGTCAATAAACTTCAAAGATAAATTTGGAAATTAGCGCAAAAGATATTAACTTTGCAAAGCAATAGAGGCAATGCAGCCATGCTGCATTGCCGAAGAGGCCCTGATGGCGGAATCGGTAGACGCGCTGGTCTCAAACACCAGTGGAGCAATCCGTGCCGGTTCGACCCCGGCTCAGGGTACGAAAAAAGGAGGCTTGATAGCCTCCTTTTTTTCGTAAATAGTGATCATCGATAATAGTGGTCATCGACGACTTAATGTCAGCGGCGACCCGCCGCAGGCGCAGCCGGTGCCGGTGTTGAGTTTATTCGCTTTATTTGAATCCACAGGAAGATTGCCGCCACGATCGTTGCTACACTGTCGCTTATCGGGAAGGCACTCCATACTCCGTCGAGACCCCACATCGGTGGCAGTATGAAGAGGAGTGGTATCATGAATAATATCTGGCGCGTAAGCGACAGGAAGACCGCCTTGCCGGCCATGCCCAAGGCCTGGAAGAAGTTGGTCGTCACTATCTGGAAACCTACGATGCTGAATGTCAGCAAGGTGATGCGAAGGCAGTTTACTGCGCATTCGATCTGCTTTTCATCTTGCATGAACATAGATGCTATGGTGCGTGGGTCGAACAGACCGAGCATCGAGCCAAGTGTGGAGACAACTGTCCCGGTAGCCGCTGCAATCCAAAAGGTGCGGAAGAGCCGTTTGTAACGGCCGGCGCCATAGTTGTAGCCAACGATTGGCTGCATGCCCTGGCAAATGCCTATTATCACGAACACAAACACCGTGACATAGCGGTTGAACACAACTACGGCCGCTACGGCATTGTCGCCGCCATATGTGACTAATGAATTGTTGATAATGGCATTGACCCCCGAACCTGCCACGTTGATGAGAAATGGAGCCATGCCGATATAGAGCACTCCACGTATCACCGGCCAATTGAGCTTGAACGTGCCCGGGGCGAAATGTACGGTGTTCTTCTTGTTGAAAAAGTGACTCATTACCCAAGTGGCTGTCACAAGCATAGATATATCGGTGGCTATGGCAGCTCCCTTTATACCCCATTTGAACACAAAGAGGAACAATGGTGCAAGGATACAGTTGAGTACCGCGCCAATCATGTTGGTATACATTGCCTTGGCCGGGTAGCCGGAGGCTCGCATCACGTTGTTGTAAGAGAATGTCAAGTTCATCAGCACCATGCCCGGAAGCACCCACATTAGAAATTCGTGGGCATAAGGAAGTGTATTGTCGGAGGCACCGAACATGCGTAGCAACGGGTCGAGAAAGAAAATGAAGCCGGTTACATAGAGAAGTCCGAACATGAGAGTGAGCTGCACGCAGTTGCCGAGTATTACCTCGGCTGCACGCTTGTCATTCTGACCCATCACGATGGATGTGCGGGTTGCTGCTCCCGCCCCTACGAGCATACCGAGGGCCGTCACAATGTTCATCACCGGGAATGTCACAGCCATGCCGGCCACCACGTTGGGGTCGTCGATGGCTTGTCCGATTACGATCGAGTCCACAATGTTGTAGACGGCGCTGACCACCGTGCCCACTACTGCAGGCAGACTGTACTTGAGCAGCATCTTCCCCACAGGGGCAGTGCCCAATTCCTTAAGTCTCTCTGTATTGTTTTGACTTTTAGCCATGAACGATTATTTAATAAACGATTTTTATGAGATGTGCTCTTAGTGCACCTCCACTTTGCGTGTGGGTGCTATGTTGGCGTTACGTTCGTCAATAGCCTCTACCACTGCATCGGCGAGCTTGCCGAATGCCAGTGCTTCCGGATTGGCGGAGACCTCTTGCATGCCAAGTTCCGCAGCCACAGGTTTGCCGTTGTCGGCATGGCTCATGATGTCCATGACCAGCGGAATCTGGGCGAGCAGTTTCACACCGCTTTTTTCCGCCAACTTCACGGCACCCCCTTCGCCAAACACATAATAGCGCTCGTCAGGGTGTGCGGCAGGGGTGAACCATGCCATGTTCTCCACAAGACCGAGAATAGGTACATTCACCTTGTCGTCGGTAAACATGGCTATGCCCTTGCGTGCATCGGCAAGAGCCACCTCCTGTGGAGTGCTTACCACCACAACGCCGGTGATAGGCAACGTCTGCACTAAGGTTAGGTGTATGTCGCTTGTGCCCGGAGGCATGTCGATAAGGAAATAGTCGAGTTCATCCCACCATGCGTCAGTGATAAGCTGTTTGAGAGCATTGCTCGCCATGCCACCGCGCCAGAGCACAGGTTTCTCCTTGTCTACAAGGAAGCCGATGGAGAGCATCTTCACGCCATAGCGTTCCAACGGCTCGATCCAGTCGCGTCCCTCCTTATTTACCATATATATCTGTTCATCTTCCACACCAAACATCTTTGGCATAGAAGGCCCGAATATGTCAGCGTCGAGCAATCCTACTTTGTAGCCTTTGGCAGCCAATGCCACGGCAAGATTGGCGGCTACGGTAGACTTGCCTACGCCACCTTTGCCGCTCGATACTCCCACTATGTTCTTTACGCCCGGAAGCGGATTGGGTTTGGCCTGTGGAAGCGGTGAGCGAAATTTAACGGCCACATTGCCCTTAACCTGCACGTCGGGCGAAATGAAAGTGTTGATGGCTGTTTCGGCGGCACGGACCACACTCTTGACAAAAGGATCGGTAGGCTTGTCGAAAATTAACGAGAAAGACACCTTGTCGCCATCAATACGGATATCATCTTCCACCATCTCGTTTTCCACAAGGTTCTTGCCATTGCCCGGATAACGAACAGTGCGAAGGGCATCAAGTATAAGGTTGGGATAGAGAGTCATAATCTAATGAATAATGAATAATGAATAATGAATAAAGAATAAAGAATAATCGCAGCCAATGATCGCTTGTCAAGGAGCCAGAGCTCACTATCTAAACCGCGATAATTAGCGCCGCTGAAGCCTTGGAGTTGAAGCTTTCGCAGGTCAGCTTTTGTTCTGTGGGCGTGCGAAGCGCGCCACCATAAG
>CAJUIJ010000026.1:6742-19765 GCA_910586175.1 uncultured Muribaculaceae bacterium
CTGGCTGCTTACAGGGCAATCAAGGAATATCTGGGCGAAGCCGTCGAAGCTTTCAGCGTTTTCAGTGGTAAGAAACTCCACTGTACCACCCTTTGAGCACTTGGCATCCATCTCTGGGTGACGGCTCAGGTATTCCCTAAGGCTCTTGCCCACTATGTCGCCCTGTGAGATTATACGTACACCCTCAGGTACGTGCCGTTTAATTTTTGAGAGCAAGATGGGGTAGTGAGTGCAGCCGAGCACGAGAGTGTCGATATCGGGATCCTGTGTCATCACTTCATCGATATATTTCTGCACGAAATAATCGGCACCCGGGCTGAGGGCTTCTCCGGTCTCCACGAGCGGTACCCACATGGGGCATGCCTGCTCAGTTATCTCAACTCCGGGGCAAAGTTTATCCACTTCCATGCGGTAGGAATGGCTCCTCACGGTGCCGGGAGTGGCGAGCAAACCCACATGTCCGCTATTGGTGATTGAGCCTACTGCCTCGACTGTAGGACGAATCACTCCAAGCACGCGGCGGTCGGGATAAGAAACCGGCAGCACATGCTGCTGTATTGACCTCAGTGCCTTTGCTGAAGCGGTGTTACACGCCAATATTACCAAGTGACAACCGCGCCTGAACAGTTCCTCCACAGCCTGACGTGTGAAATCGAACACGATATCGAAACTCCTGCCGCCGTAAGGGGCACGGGCGTTGTCGCCGAGATAAAGATAGTCATACTGCGGGAGCTCGTCGAGTATCCCCTTCAATATTGTCAAACCTCCATAGCCGGAGTCAAAGACCCCGATGCGTCCGGGTTTTGGTGTGCTGGCCATATATTTAATTAGTTTTAGACAACAAAATTACAAAAAAAGAGCCGGAAATCATTTATTCCGGCTTCTTTTTTTGAATTCAGCTCTTAAGTAATATTACTTATTTAAGGCCGAGCTTGGTCTTTACGAGCGGTGTGATGTCTGTAACAGGAGCTGCGTAGTAGAAAGTGAGCTGAGGATTATAATCCTGGATAAGTGAATATCCGCCCTCTTTGCCTACTGACTCTACGGCATTCTTGATTTTCTGATAGATGGGGGCGAGAAGTTCCTGCTGCATCTTCTGAAGATCCTGCTGTGCGCTCTGCTCGAATGTCTGCACCTTGGCCTGATAGTCCTGGAACTCGCGTGTCTTGCGCTCGCGGATAGCGGGAAGCTCATCCTCTTTCATGTTGGCGAGTTCGTCATACATGCGCTTCATCTCCTCACCGAGCTTTGCATACTCATCCTCATATTTCTTGGATGCTTCTGCCACTTTCTTTTGTGCTGCATCTGTGTCGGGAAGCGCCTGAATCACTGAGCTTGTGTCTACGAGTCCAATCTTGACTGTGGTTTGTGCCGAAGCACCGAGCATGGGCAGTGCCAATGCTACTGCCAGAATGATTTTCTTAAACATTTTATTTTATGGTTATTGATTGTTTATTATCATTGAGTTGATTATGAATGTCTGCCGTTATTTCGAGTAGCCGAGTTTGGCGAGCACCTCATTGCTTACATCGATACGTGGCGATGCAAACACTATGCTCTGCGAAGATGCACGGTCGAATATCGTCTGATACCCTTTCTCTTCAGCCACAGCCTTTACAGCATTGTACACATCCTCCTGTATGGGTTTCATAAGTGATTGGCGTTTCTTGTACAGCTCGCCCTCCGGCCCGAAGTATTTGTAGCGCAGGTCAGTGGCCTCTTTCTCTTTGGTCACTATCTCCTCCTCGCGTTTCTTTTTCTGGTCATCGGTCAGAAACACCATGTCGGCCTGATAGTTCTTATACATTGTCTCAGCCTCCTTGGTTACTTCGTTCACTTCTTTCTCCCAGCGCAGGCTCACCTGGTTGAGTTGCTCGTTAGCCATCTCATAAGCAGGCACGTTGCGGAGTATGTATTCCATGTCGACAAGCGCATACTTCTGTGCTGAAGCCGACAGCGTGGCTATCAAGGCCACTGCCATTGTGATGAGTATCTTTTTCATCTGTTCTCTTTTTTTTGAAGCGGCGTTTTTTGAAGTCACCGCCATGTTTTTCCTTAACTTGTTATGTATTTAAGACACACAGCCAAGTTTAAAGTTTATGTCTGAATCCTGAATAATTGTTAACAACGTCTCTTTACAGCCGTAAATTAGAGTGTGTCGGAGAGCTGGCAGCATCAGAATTCCTGACCGAGCACGAAGTGGATCTGGCTTCCACCCTTACGTCCCCACACCTTGTCGAAACCGTAGGCCCAGTCAATGCCAAGGAATCCGAGAATCGAGAGGTATACACGTGCACCCACACCGGCGCTTCGTTTCAGGTTGAAGGGGGAGAAGTCGCTCACTGAAGTCCAACAGTTACCGGCCTCTGCAAACGCAATCGCGTAGATGGTGGTGCTGGGTTGCAGCAGGAAGGGGAAGTGCAGTTCGAATGTGAACTTGCCATAGGCGTATCCCTCGTAGCCGTTGGGAGTGAACTGTCCGTTCTCGTAACCGCGCATTGCGATGGTCTCAGTAGCGTAAGTGTAGCTTCCGCTCATACCGTCACCACCGAAATAGAAGGTCTCGAACGGAGTCTTGATGTGGCGGTTCCAGCTGCCGAGCAGACCGAAGTCGGCTCGTGTCATGAGCACGAGGGTCCACTTGCCGTCAGGATCGGTGAGCGGGGTGAAGGTCTTGCTCTTGAAGCGGAGTTTCCAATATTCTATCCAGCGGTAGAGCTGCGAACGGGCTGCCTCACGGCTCTCTGTGTCGGTGTTGCTGTAACTTGAAAGTTCAGAGAGTTTCTTCCAGTCTTTACGTCCGAACAGGCTTGCCGGAGGTGTCACCGTCAGGTCGATAGAGAACTGTGAGCCTCGGCGTGTGTATATTGGGTTGTCGATGCTCGAGCGTGACAGTGTCAGACCGAGTGTAAGTGCGTTCGATGTGCCGTTACGCATGTAGTAGAGGTAATCCCAGTCTTTGAGGTAGTACCAACGGTAGCCGAGTGTGGCCTGGAACTGGAAGTAGTCGTCGGGCCAGCTCAGACGTGTGCCGAATCCTACGCTTGCACCAAACATCTGGAGCACCTTGTTGGGGTCATATGCGTTCTGGTAGGCATAGTCGCCCGAATAGTTCGTATTGTAGCTGTACTGGTTGTAGAGTGCATTCTGATATGCGTTCTGCCAGATGCTGTTGTAGAACTGAGAGTTGATACCGGTGGAGCGGCTGAAGTCGAGCGATACGCCGAGTGAGTTGGGTCGGTTGCCGCCGATCCACGGGTCAAAGAACGATATGGAGTAGCTTTGGTAATACTTGGCGTTGGTCTGGGCAGATATGGAGAATGTCTGTCCGTCGCCACGCGGTATTATACCCTTGTAGCTCTTCGGGTTGAAGAGATTCTTCATCGAGAAGTTTGAGAAGGAGAGTGCCACCTGTCCGGTGAGACCTGTCTGTCCCCAACCGAACGATAGCTGCACCTTATCGTTGGCCTTGGACTCAAGGTTGAACACGATGTCTACGGTGCCGTCGTTCTCATTTGGCTCAGGACGAATATCCATATTCTCCGGGTTGAAGTGTCCGCCGGCTGCAATCTCTCGGGCTGAACGCATCAGGTCGCTCTTTGAGAAGAGCTCACCCGGACGCACACGCAACTCGCGGCGTATTACCTTCTCGTAGAGTTGGTCATTGCCGTTGATAATCACGCGGTTTATGCGAGCTTGAGGTCCTTCTATCACACGCATCTGGAGTGCGATGCTGTCGCCCTCAACGCGCTCCTCTATGGGCACGAGCTGGAAGAAAAGGTAGCCGTTGTCTTGATAGAGCGACGACACGCCATCTTCATCCTCCTGCGTGCGTTTGTTGAGATATTTCTGGTTGTACACATCGCCCGGATACATGCCGAGCAGCGTGTTGAGTGTTTCGGTGGGGTATACCGTATTGCCCACCCAGTTGATGTCGGAGATGTAGTAACGCTTGCCCTCGTCGACTGTGAGGAAAACGTCAACGTTGCTGTCGTCATATTTTGCCACCGAGTCTTTTACAATCTTGGCATCACGATAGCCGAGCTCATTATATTTCTCTATGATGCGGTTGCGGTCGTCATCGAAGTCGCGCTCCACAAACTTCTTCTGGCTGAAGAGCTTGAGCAGGTCATTCTTCTCGTTGGTCTTCTTCATGGTGCGCTTGATCTTGCGGTCTGAGAGCACCTTGTTGCCGTCGATATATATCTTGTGCACCTTGACCTTGGTGTTGCGGTTCACGCGAACATCGAGTATCACCTGGTTTTCCTTGGAGAGGTCAGGCTGCTGCACTATCTTGACTTCTGCGTTCTTGAAGCCTTTCTTGGCGTAATAGTCTTCGATGATTTGTTTGGCGCGGGCCACGATGTTGGGTGTAAGCTGCTGCCCCGACACCATGCCGAGACGCTCGGTAAGGTCTTTTTTTTCACCACCTTTCACACCACTGAACTTTATCTCCGACATGCGGGGCTGGCGTTGCAGCTCTATTGTGAGCCATATCTTGTTGCCGGCTATCTTATCGGCATTGATTTCCACCTTGGAATATAGTCCTTGGCGCCAGAAACGCTTCACGGCATCGGTAATTTCCTGACCGGGGATGTCGATGTTGTCGCCTATCGACAAGCCGGAAAACCCGATCACGAGATATTCATCTGATTCGGGTATTCCTTTCACCTTGATATCCGCTATCTCATATTGCTTCGGAATCGGTGAATATATTATGTCGGGGTTGTAGACAGTGTCGACCGGGCCGGTGGGAATGTCGAGCTTTATGTCGAGCGCGGCCGCTTGCAGAGCGGGGAGCGCAAATAAAGTCAGAAATATTTTAGAGATATGTTTCATAAGATGCTTTCGTTCTTGACCTGTTCGGAAGTTTTGCCAAACCGACGTTCGCGATTGCGGAACACGTCGATTGCGTCAATCAGGTGGGAAGGTCCGAAGTCGGGCCAAAGTACGGGCGTAAAATAAAGTTCGCTGTATGCTATCTGCCAAAGCAGGAAGTTGCTTATGCGCAATTCGCCTCCGGTGCGGATGAGCAGGTCGGGGTCGGGCATGCCGGCAGTGGCGAGATGCGAGTCTATTGTCTGCTCGTCGATATCTTCAGGTGCCAGCGTGCCCTCCTTGGCTTCGGCTGCTATGCGGCGCACTGCCTCTGTCAGTTCCCATCGCGATGAGTAGCTGAGACAGAGGTTGAGGTTAAGGCCATCGCAATGCTCTGTGGCTTTGCGTCCGGCTTCAAGGTCGGCGTGCACTTCGGCAGGAAGCCTGTCAATGTCGCCCAAAAGGTTGATGTGCACATTGTTGGTCACGAGTTCTGGTGTCTCCTTGCGTATCGCCGAGCCTATGAGGTGCATCAATGTGTCGACTTCAGCAGCAGGACGATTCCAATTTTCGGTAGAGAATGCGTAGAGCGTCAAGTATTTCACCCCGAGGTCGGAAGCCGCCTTGGTGATGGAGTGAACACTGTTGACGCCTTCGGCATGACCCTCGCTGCGCCCGCGCAGACGTTCGCGCGCCCATCGCCCGTTGCCATCCATGATGATTGCTATGTGACGCGGTGTCTCGCCGCAACCTTTTTCGTGCATTGTCAGTTGATTTAGTTATTCAATCTTTATAATGACATACGGCACAGCGTTTGCTGAATTCGTAGGTCACGGTGAGCGTCAGTGTGGAATACCAGTCGGTATTCTTCATGAAGTCGCTCTTTATGCCGATGGGGTCGGAGAGTGAAGCCCCGTCGAGTTTGTCTGTAAAAGTCTTCTTCATCAGGAACTCCAGACCAAGGTTCCATCGTAATGATGGCTTGAATTTGAAGCCGATGCCGAGCGGTATGGTGAAAGCTGCACCACCTTTCTTGTCTACGCTCCAGGCAGTGAGGCTGAGTCCGGCTGTGATATAGGGAGTCCAGCGTTTCAGACGGCGGTATGTCTCCCCCATGCCGTAGTTGAAGAAGTGGAACTCAAACATCTCGCCAAGCTCGTAGAATGTGGTGTTGAACTTGAAGTTCTGACCGTCGGGCATGACATTGTCCATCTGCGACGTGTCGCCGCTGAGGGAACCTATGAAGAAGTTGGTCTTCAGGTTGATACGAGGGTTCCATATGTAGCGAAACAGCAACTCTCCGGTCCATCCGGGATTCTGGTATAGGTTGGCGGAGTTTGCATCGCCAAGATAACCTGTCATGCCGAAGCCGGCACCGATGCTGAATCGGTAGTCTTCTTGCGCTGTGGCCTTATGCAATGGTAACAGTGCAAGAATGATGAGGGTCAATATTTTAGAGAGTCTTCTCAATTATGTCTGTGGGTAATGAATCCTGACACAAAGCGGGTGTGTAGGTCAGATTATCGGTGTGAATGTTAGTCTTGACAGTACTCCGCGCCATATGGTGTTGTGGAGTGTGCCGTCGGGGGCGTAACCGCCAAACAGGTATATGTATGGGCAACCCCAGCGTATCACATCTCCATCAAGCTCATAGTCAGAGCGGGTGGAGAGTCGACGCTGAATTTTCCAGGCATCTGAGAGGTTGGCCGACATGTCGGTCTCTGACACCACGTTGTCGCACTCTGTCATGGCAGGTATCGTAGCGGGAAGCTGTAGGCTTGTTGCCCCTTTCGCCCAGTTCACTCCGTTGTCGTATGATATGTATACGGTGCGGTTGAACTCGCCGTTGTCCATGCGTCCCCCCACAAGCATCCATACGCTGTACTTGAGCATGGCGTTACTTTGGGCTGAGGGACGGAAGTTGTAGTATGGTATCACTGATGCGCCCTCCAGTTTAGGCACGCCGCCACTGCTTAGCATTATCCAGTTGGTGCCGTCGAATGCCCATGTGGCGGCTGTGAGAGTCCCGGTCGCTGTGCGGCCTCCTACGAAGAAAGCCACCGGTGAGAGTGTCCATTTGTTGGTGAGTGTCACAAAATTGGAGCCTCCAGATATAGGGAAGTCATCGGGCACTTGCTCCTCTGAGAGGTTAAGTTTGGGATGCTGTGCGAATTTACGCACTCCGGATTGTTCGGTGACTCCCACCACTGTCTCTCCGTATGCTCCTATGAGTGTAACCCAGTCTGATGCCGCTATTTGCCAAGTGGCTCCTAAGTCGCGTGTCTCATAGAGGTCGCCTTGATCTGACAGCATGAATATGGAAGATGATGTGGTTGTCATTGTCTTGATTTGCGGCACGAAAGGAATTGTGACCGCATTTCTTGTCCAATTGTCGGTTGCCGGAGATTCGGTTGAGGCAATGGTATATGTGTTGTCGCTCTCCTCTATCATGGTAACGACATTGCTGCCCATGGTCACCGTCTTCTGGCGCTTGGGGTTGGCAAGCCGCGAGGGGAGCTTGCGCTCAGCTGTCTCGCTCCAGTATAGCGAGTCTGTCTCCATCTGATGCACATTCACCTTGATGCGATAGCTTGTGCCGATTTTGTTGTCGTCTGCTTTCACGTGCAGGGTCACGTTGCCCGTGAAGTCGATTGAATCGGTTGGGTTTTTCTTATAGTCTATCTCACCTGTGCGTGTGGAACCTCCTTCCATGACAATCTTGGCTTCGCTTACAGTGCCTTGAAATGTTATAGTGGCTACCACTTTGCTGATGTCGGTGCCTTTGCGCAGCGAGTCTGCATTGAAAATCAGCCCCTTGTTGAGGTCAATGGAGAAATATACTGAGTCGAGTTCCTGGTTGCCGAGGTTTGACTTGAGTTTGAATGCCGTCACCGCAAGGTTTACGGGAGCCAGGTACATGTCGGAATCCTTCTTCTCATTGCACGAAGAGAGCGTAGCCGCGCCCGTAATCAGGCCGGCCAGCACCATGGCAGATAGTCTATTTAGATGTTTCACTTTTTATAAAACGTTCTGTATTAGCTTTATATGGTGTTGCTCGCCGCGAGCTTACAGCATGTGAGATGTAGGTTCGCTGGTGAGTAATATGCATTTTATGCACTTTTCAACTTGCAAATTTAGCATTTTATGCTGAAATAGTTGCTATATATACATTAGAAAATGTTTTTTAAATAATTTTAATAGTATATTGGCCGGCTTTTTTGCTCCACCCTGATGCGATCGTAAAGGTCGGCTGCTATGAAGCTGTCGATGAGTTTGCGCCCCCCTTCCACCATAATTGATGTGATGCCATACTCGCTAAAAAGTGTGTGCATATTGTCGGCGAGAGGGAGATTGGGGTTGAGCAGTATCGGGTCGCGTCTGAACAGATTAAGCGTTCTCCTGACTTCGGGGGCTTTGATTTGTGGCGAATCGAAGATTACGGGTCGAGGGGAATTGCCGGGCCAAAGCCGATTTGACAGCGAGGGGTTGTCGGCCATCAGTGTGCCGGTTCCCACCATGATTGCATCGCACAATGCTCGTTGCCGGTGCATGAGTGTGGATGTGAGTGGTGTGGATATTTGCAGGGGCTTGCCGTCGTCGGTTGACATCCTGCCGAACTCATCTTCTGCCCATTTCAGCAATATCCATGGCCGCTTTAGGGTTTGGGCCGTAAAAAAACGAACGTTGATGTCACGGCACTCTTCATAAAGGCAGTTTTCAGTGACTTCTATTCCGGCTTCGCGCAGCATGGCTATGCCCCTGCCGGCCACCTTGGGGTTGGGATCTCCGCATCCGGTCACCACACGGCGGAAACCGGTCTGCCGCAGAAGCAGTGCGCAAGGTGGCGTCTTGCCATAATGAGAACATGGTTCGAGGGTGACGTAGATGGTGCTCTGTGGCAGCAGATGCCTGTCTCTCTCTGCCACTGAGGCGACCGCATTCACCTCTGCGTGTGGCCCGCCGTACTTACGGTGCCAGCCTTCGCCTATGATTTGCCCGTCGGGTGAAACAATCACGGCTCCCACCATTGGGTTGGGCGAAACGTGGCCGGCTCCATTGGCGGCGAGCTGAAGGGCCCGCTTCATATATATTTCGTCATTCATACTTTTTAATGAATAATGCACAATTAATAATGAATAACTGTCGCGAAGCAAAATTATTAATTATTCATTATTAATTATCAATTTAAACTTGGTTTAAATTGATAATTGATTAAAATCTTATGCCGGTCGATACCTGAAGGTTAAAGATGCCGGATATGTAGCGCAGATCTTTGCTGATGAAGAAATTACCGTTGCCGTCTAATGTTATCATCATGAAGAATTGGTCGGAGAAGTAATTGAGGGCACTGCGCCCTTTCAGCATAAGTCCCGGCAATGCTTTCTTGCCGGTGGTAGATTCATTTTTTGAGCCGGAAATGCCGACACTCGGAAGCACGGTGATGTTGTAGAGCCAGTGTTTGCCGAGCACCCAATTGTATGAGTATCCGCCGCTTATTGCTAATGTGTCGTAGAAAAAACGGTATTTGTTCTGCGGCAATTCAAGCTTGTTGAGCGTTTTGTCTATCAGTTTTGAGAAGTCCAGACGACAGTCATTATATGCAAGCGATATCCCCAGCATCCACGAGCCTTGTGATTTGAGCTGGTGGTGCGAGAGGTTGTAGGCTGCACCGAAGCAGAATTTGCTGTAATTGAATATATAGTATGCGTTCAGACCATAAGCTTTGAACTGTATGCCATCGAAGCTGTTGTCTTTGAGTTGCTCCTCATTTTTGATGCCGATGCTCCGCAGTTTGGCCGATCCATTGTTTTTCCAGATATAAGCGTCAGCATAGAGGCGTGATGCAGTGAAGCTGACGGTCTGCTTGTGGTGGTATGCCTTTGTGCCGTGAAACACGGTGGTGATGTCCCATGAGTAGCCGTAGCTCAATGCGTAATAGTTTACCGAGAATCCAAGGTTGGAGTATGGATTGCTCGCCATGGCAATCGGTATGCCGTCTGAAGTGCGGAAATAATAGGTGTTTGCCCAGTTGTCTGACACGAGACGAAGCTTGCCATGTTTTTTTATGCCTGACACATACTCGGGATTGTATGTTGCGAAAGTGCGGGTATACCATCTGTACACTCGCATGCAGAAGTCGATGAATTTAGGATAGCGCACATTGGTGTCGTTCACATTGAGCCGACGTGTGAGGAGAAGGTCTTTAAAGTATGGCTTGAGCGGCGGAGGGGCGTGTAGTGAGTCCTCGCGTTCGAGATAGGGCAGGGCATCGGTCTCCAAGTTCAGCGACCAATCGGTGGAGATATATGCATAAGATGCCGTGGTCATGCAAGACAACGACATCAATATCGTAAAAAGAGTGATTAAGGAGCGGAGTGTTACCGACATCAGCGTGTTATGTCGCGTTCGTCAAGTCTTGCTTGGTAGCGAAGTGCGTTTTCAAGGTGTTCCTGGTAAGTAGATGCGAAGTTGTGTCTTCCGGAGAAGTCTTCGCGTGCGCACATATACAGGTAATTGTTTGGCTCGGAGTTGAGTATATGCGACACTGTGGTCTCGCTGGTGGTCCTGATCGGACCGGGAGGCAGTCCGTGATGCCGGTATGTGTTGTATGGGGACTCTACAGTGAGGTCTTTGTGAAGTATGCGTTGCACGGTGAAGTCACCGAGTGCGAAGCGCACTGTCGGGTCGGCCTGCAGTTTCATGTTGTTGTGCAGTCGGTTGATGTATAGTCGTCCTATAGTGGCTTTCTCACCCTCGTTGTTGGTCTCTTCATCTACGATTGAGGCCACGATCATGATTTCTGCCGGCGTAAGGCCGAGCCCTGAGGCAAGGGCTTTTCTCTCATCATTCCAATAGTAATTGTAGGATTCTCCTATTTTCGTGACGAGCTCACGGGCCGAGGATGTCCAGTAGGTCTCGTAGGTGTTGTCCATGAAGAGTGCCATGGCATTGGCCGGTGTGAGGTCGTATTGTGAGAGAAACAGGGAGTCGCTAAGCACTGCGCGTAGCGAGTCTTCCGGAAATTCCATCTTCCGGCTCACCAGGTTTATCATCTTGGGCATGTCGCGAAAACCGTTGATGGTGATTCTCACGGGAGTCTGCGCACCCGATGTTAGCTTCCGCATAGTGTTGAGCACGTTGGTGCCGGCCGGTATTGTGTAGGCTCCATGGCGGTTGCTGATGTCTATGTTGCGCAACTTGGCGAGGCGCAGCACTGAGGTGGCATATTTCTCACCGAAATATTTGGTGAGTGTGTCACGTACCATTTGGGGCGTAGCATTGCTTGGCACCTTGATGTTGGCCTCCTGTTCGGACTTGGTGATGATGGTCGGATATATTGAAATCATGAATGCACCGATACAGAGCGCAAGGCCCAGCAGGATATAAAGCATAATCCTGCCGGTCCTCGCGTTGAGTCCTGTGCCATTCTTTCGTTTACCCTTTGAGGGTTCGCGTGTAGATTGGTTCATTAGCTGTTCTTGTTCTTTTCAAGCTGGCTCTCGAGAGCCTCAAGGCATAGGTCTATGGCTTCTTCGAATGTGTCGGCTGTTTTTGATGCAAAGAGGTCGGCTGCAGGGGGCACCATCAGTTTGACCGATGCTTCTTTGTTCATGGCTGTCTCCGGTTTGACCACCTTGAGTGTCACCTCGGCTTCGGTCACAGCTTCGAAGCGGCGCGATATCTTGTCTATTTTCTTGTTGATGAAACTTGTGAGTTTGTCGGTAATGTCGAAATGAATCGCTTTAATCTTTGCTTCCATAGTTGTGAATTTTTATGGTTAGTGACTGCATCGGGTCATTGGCTCACGCTTTCCGGCTACGGCGCGTTGCGGTTGCCGATTTTGTGTTTGCCGACACTGATGCTATGTTTTACAAAGATAAACAAAAAAATGGAAATTTTTGTTAGAACGGGTCGAATTTTTTGTTATTCCAGCTCGATTTTTTTGTTATTCCAGTATCATTCCAGCTCGTTTTTTTGTTAAAAGCTGTTAGGAATTTTCAATCCTCGTTTGGTTTCTCGGGTGTGTCGCGGTGTAATGACCTGGGATGTGCTTTAGCATATCCTGCCATGAGTTCGTTGACGCTCAGGTGTGTATATATCTGGGTTGTGGCGAGCGATTCGTGGCCGAGCATCTCGCGTACTGCGTCGAGATCGGCACCGTGGTTGATCATCGACGTGGCGAATGTGTGTCGCAACGTGTGCGGACTCTTGTGTGCGGCCGATGTGGAGACGAGTGCTTGGCTCACTATCTTGTGCAGTGTGCTTGCCGATACGGGACCGTGCACTCCGGCTATGAGCGGACGAGGGTGCGGCAGGGTGGGGTATCGGTCATCGCGGATTCGTTGCCACCGCGCTATCTCTTGTGCCAAAGGCTCAGGAAGAGGTAATATGCGCGTCTTGTTGCGTTTGCCGGTCACTCTGATTGTGTCAGTATGTATGTCAGAATCAGTCAGTGCCAAAATTTCTGCACGGCGTAGCCCCAGGGTGTAGAGCAGTTCTACGGTGATGTGCCTTCGCTCTGCCTCGAATGTGCCGTCGCTGTTGTCAAGTGCCTCTTCAACTTCCTGCTCCTTGATGAAATTGGGTAGTTTCTTTTTCTTTTTGGGGAGCATTATGTCGGCAGCAGGGTTGCTGTCAAGTCTGCCTGTTCTCATGCCGTAAGCATAAAATGCACGAAGACTTTGCAGCTTGCGCCTCAGTGTCGATGGGGCTTCCCCTTTCTCTGCGAGACTCCCTATCCAACTCCTTACATCGCGCGGTGTGACTCTTTTCGGGTCAAAGTCAAAAAGGGAGTCCGCCACATTCTGCCGTTCGCAGGATTGCTTGTCGCAGTATGCCGCGAACTGTAGGAGGTCGCGGCCGTATGCCTCTGCTGTCAACTCGCTGCCGCGAAGCTCGGCACGCAGGTAATCTGTAAACTCTGATATAAACTTGCGGTCAGACACTTTATGATTGATGTAAGTATGCAACAAGACGGGTATGGCTTTTTGAGCCATACCGCGTCACGATATTGCATGAGTGAAAGAGAGGGCTTACTGCTCTGCCTGACGGAGCTGCTGCACGTAGATTGCCTTCACCATTTTCTTGCGGTTCTTGACCGAAGGCTTCTCGAACGCCTGACGGGCGCGGAGCTCTTTGATGATTCCGGTTCTTTCAAACTTACGTTTGAATTTCTTGAGTGCTTTTTCGATGTTCTCGTTCTCT
>CAJUIJ010000027.1:0-4446 GCA_910586175.1 uncultured Muribaculaceae bacterium
CTTGTAGATAGCCTCGCGCATGGAGGTCGGGTCAGCCTTTCCACTCCAGGCGATGTCGAATGCTGTGCCATGGTCGGGGCTGGTGCGCACGAACGGCAGTCCGGCCGTGAAGTTTACACCACGCTCACCGGCGATTGTCTTGAACGGGGCCAGACCCTGATCGTGATACATGGCCAGCACACCGTCGAAGTGTGTGTAATTGCCGGAGCCGAAAAATCCGTCGGCGGCGAAGGGTCCGAAAGCGAGTATGCCTGTATCGTAGCAACTCTCTATGGCAGGAGTGATGACATTCTCCTCCTCATGGCCGAGAAGTCCGCCGTCACCGCTGTGCGGATTGAGCGAGAGCACGGCAATCTTGGGTCGGCTTATGCTGAAGTCCTCGCGCAGCGTGCGGGCGAAGTCTGCGAGTGCTGTCATAATTTTTGTCTCGGTCACGGCCGAGGGTATCTCGGCCAAGGGGAGGTGAGTGGTGACGAGAGCCACACGCAGATGGTCATCGAAGAGAATCATCTGTGCGCGATATTCCTCACCTGCTTCGGCAGCGAGATATTCCGTATGGCCTGAAAAGTGGAAATCATCGGCTTGCACGGCTTCCTTGCAGATTGGTGCGGTGACTATTGCATCGAGTTTGCCGCCCTTTACATCAGACATAGCACAGCGCAGCGACTGCACAGCCCCGGCCCCGGAAGCGGAGGTGGCGGTGCCGGGTGTCACCGTGGTGTCTTTCAGTTTCAGATCTACAATGTTCAGGCAACCTTCGGAGGCTTCCGAAGCGGAGCCGATCATATTGAAGGGGGGCATGTCAAGCTGAAAGTCTTTCACAGCTCGTTCCACAAGGCGAATGTCTGCATAGAGCACAGGTGTGATAAGCTCAAGCATCGTTTCATCTTCAAGAGCCTTGAGCGTCACCTCGAGTCCCACGCCGTTATGGTCGCCTTGGGTGATTCCGATTGTCGGTATATGATTCATGTATTATTCCTTTTTTGTGGAGAGCATGCCGCAAGCCGCTTCTATGTCTTCGCCTCGCGAAGCTCGAATGGTAGCGGTTATGCCCTTTTGATTGAGATAATTGCGAAACATCAGCATACGTTCCTCGCTGGCCGGGTGCAACTCCACGCCGGGTATGGCGTGAAAGCGTATCAGGTTTACGCGCACCGGCTGGTTGCCAATCAGCTTCACGAGCATGTCGGCATGGGCAATGTCATCGTTCACACCGCGCCACATTATATATTCGAGCGAGAGCCTGCGCTGATGACTGAAATCATAGGCCGAGAGGCATTTCATCACCGATGAGATAGGGAAGGCCTTCTGGGCCGGCATCATCGACTCGCGCTGTGCGGTGTCGGCGGTGTGTACGCTGACGGCCACATGCACCTGTGTGCGGTCGAGCAGCTCTTTGAGCTGCGGCAGTTTGCCGACTGTCGACACGGTGATGCGCTTCGGACTCCATGCCAGACCCCAAGGCGCGGTGAGTATCTCTATGACGCGCTCCACAGCCCCGAAGTTGTCGAGCGGCTCGCCCATGCCCATGAAGACGACATTGGTGAGAGGGTTCATACGCCCCTCTGCCACCGCTTGCCTTGGAGGAATGCTGAGTATCTGGTTGATTATGGCTGAAGCCGGCAAGTTTGCCTTGAACCCCATTTTGCCGGTGGCACAGAAGTAGCAATTCATCTTGCAGCCCACCTGACTCGACACGCAGAGCGTGGCGCGGTCATGTTCGGGTATGTATACCGACTCTATGCCTTTGCCCACCGGTGTGGCGAAGAGATATTTCACAGTGCCGTCGGTAGAGCGTGTCTGATGCACCGGTGCCTCGCGCCCTATATCGTAATGTTCGGTAAGCCATTGCTTGTTCTTTTTCGATATGTTTACCATCTCGTCGAAGCTCTCGGCCCCCTTGGCATATATCCACTCGGCCAGCTGTTTGCCTACAAACTTCGGCATGCCCCCTTTGTAGGCTACATCCTGAAGTTCGGCGAGATTCATGCCGATTAGTTTAATCTTCTCCATAATTGTCTGGTTATTCAGAAAAAGGAGCTGAATGATACTCCTCTTATTTCAAAAAAAGGAGCGCACCCGGTCAGGGCCGCTCCTTTTGATGTTCGGTCGGGGCGGCTGTTACTCGCCTGCCTCGAACTTGTAAATATTGTTTTTCACCTTGTCGGTGCCTTGGAGCATCTTCATCATGTCCGGGCTTACGAACTGATAGTACTGCTGTTCGTACTGCTGCTCATTGTAGGGGAAGTTCTCCTTGCTGTTAGAGCTGACCTGATATACATAGATACCGTCGGAGCCTTTGGTGATTTTAACTTTCTTGTCTGCCTTCGAACCTGCAATCTTGCCGGTCACCTCGGGGTCGCCCACACCGGGGTTGTTGCCGAAGCGGAAGCCGGGCACGTTGCGCACCTCGGTCTTCATGGCCTGAGCTGCGCTCTGCATGCTCTGGGTGTTCTTGCCATACTGTGCCACGAGTTGGTCGCCGGCCTTGTCGGCACGCACACGCTTGGTGATGTAATCCTTGAGTGTGGCATTGTCGACCGGTGTGTACTCCTCGTAAGCGTCGTCGATAGCCACAGCATACATTGCGGGGTTAGTGGCATCGCTCGAGTTGTAGATGTGGCTCACCTCACCCTTCTCACCATCCATCATGACCCAACGGATCACCTGACGGGAGTCAGGATAGTAGCTGTCCATACCCTGGAATCGGGGCACTGCCGGAGTTGAGCTTGTCACAGTGTATTTCTGCACCTGATAGCCGGCCTTCTCAGCGTTGGCGTTGAATTTCTCGGGCGTATTGTTTGAGCCAAGGAACTTCTCGAATGCTGCGCGTGCATCACTCTTGGTTTTGCTGCTCGGGTTGAGTGTATAAGTGGCCTCATCGTACTCGTAGATGGTCACGGGAGCGTTCTGCTTCACGATCTGGGCCATCACCATGCCTTGCGGACCCTGCTGCAGGGCCACGAACTTGCCGCCGGCGTTGCGGAGGCTGTCGAGTGTGTTCTTGGGGAGTGCGTTGGTGGCACCGTCTGCATCATAGAGAGCGATCCACTGGTTGAGCTGTGCGGCCACACTGTCGGCTGAATACTTGCTCATCACAGAGTCTGCTGCGAGACCTGAGTTGAGGGCTGCGAGCACCTTGTTGCCGAGTTTCTCGCTGGCTGCCGACACGATGTTGATCTGGATAGAGTCAACCTCTGCGTTGCGCGAGGCTACGCGGATGGCGGTGAAACCGCGCATGTCGTTGCTGATGAGGCGTGCGCTGTCGAGACCGCCGTTGAGTATATATTCCTTGGCAGGACCTGCGGGGAGGTCTTTGGCGCGTACGGAGTGGCGTGTCACGTTGACACCCTCTTTCTTGATTTCCTTGGGGAGCTGTGCGCTCTTGGCAAGAGCAGCGGCTGTCTTGGTGGCGAGGTCAGTCGAAGCTTTCATGTCGGCATCAGAAGGTGTGATGCGCACTGCTATGAAGCTGATTTCGCGTGTGGGCTCCTCTACTGCGAAGGTGCCTTTGTGCTTGTTGTAGTAGTCGCTGATTTCCTTGTCGCTCACCGGATATTTCTTGGCATCGAGTTCGCCGAAGGGCATGAACGCCAAGTCTACGTTGGAGGTTGTGATATAGTCGTTATAGAGAGCCTTCTTGTCAAGTTCGTTGGGCTTCACGGAGCCAATGAGCAGACGCTGGTAAGTCTGCTGGAGCACCATCTTCTCGGTAGCTTTCTCGGCTGCAAGCCATGCACGCTGATAAGGCTCGACCTGTGCGTCGGTAAGACCGGAGCGCTTGGGGTTGAAGATTACCTCGTAAGCCTGCTGTGGTGTCTGAACGCTTATGCCGGCTGCATTGAGCTGGCGAATCACTTTCATTACCTCGGGGTTGCCGGCGTTGTCGAGCATGTAGTGGCGGAGAAGATTGCCGGAGCTGCGCACACCTGCCTTGTCGGCGGCGTTGAGGAGCACTGCCTCCTGAAGTAGCTGCTCTACTGCCATCTCCGGAAGTTTCTGTGTGTCGAAGTTGGCGAACTGCTGCGGATTGGCACGGCGTGCCTCTTCGAGCTGGTTGTTCAGCTCCTCACGCTTGCGCTGATAGTCGTGGATGTCCACTTTCGAATTACCGACTTTGGCCACCGTTGCCTGGTCGCCGAAGATGTTGCGGCTGTTGGTCAAAGCGTCGCCGACGATAAACGCGAGCAATGCCACGCCGATCACAATGATCAGAAATACTGACTTGCTTCTGATTTTCTCTAATGTTGCCATTCCTTATTATAGGTCTTTTTTGATTATCTGTTAGGTCGTTTTAATGGTATTTCTTGCCATTAAACGTGCAAAGATAACACTTTTGACAAAAATAGCCAAAATTATTAGGTTTTTTCAACAATTTTATAGCCACAGACTCGCTTCGACTCTGAAAGGAAGCGTGTCTGCGGCTTTGAAACGTTGATTGGAAAC
>CAJUIJ010000027.1:4456-19726 GCA_910586175.1 uncultured Muribaculaceae bacterium
GGCAAAACTTTTATGAGACGGGCTCTTGTTTATCAGTTGATACCGAACTCTTTCTTTATGGCATCTACCATGTCGAGTTTCTCCCAGGTGAAAAGTTCCACCTCGCGCACGATCGGTTCTTTCTCGTAGCGGTTGATGAATTTCTTGGTCACGGTGCGTGGTGTGCGTCCCACATGTCCGTAGGCTGCTGTTTCGAGATATATCGGCTCGCGGAGCTTGAGGCGTTTCTCTATGGCGAGGGGGCGCATGTCAAAGAGCTTGGCGATAATATCGGCTATCTCTGCGTCGGAGTGGCCTGTGCGGCCTGTGCCGTAAGTGTTGACGAATATGCTCACAGGCTCGGCCTTGCCGATGGCGTAGGCCACCTGCACCAGCATCTCGCGGGCCACGCCTGCCGCCACCATATTCTTGGCTATGTGCCGGCATGCGTAGGCTGCCGAACGGTCCACCTTCGAGGGGTCTTTGCCCGAGAATGCACCGCCGCCGTGTGCGCCGCGTCCGCCGTAGGTGTCCACGATTATCTTGCGTCCGGTGAGGCCTGTGTCGCCATGGGGACCTCCTATCACGAACTTGCCTGTCGGGTTGACGTGCACTTTCAGTTTGTCATCGAAGAGTCGCTGTATATCAGCCGGGAGCTTGGCTATCACTCTGGGAAGCAACACCTCGTTCACATCCTTGCGGATGGTCTCAAGCATCTCCTTGTCGGCTTGCCTTATGGCTGCCTCGGTCTGTTCGAGCGGCTGCACGAACTCGTCGTGCTGTGTCGACACGACCACCGTGTGTATGCGCACCGGGCGGTGGTTGTCGTCATATTCCACAGTCACCTGGCTCTTGGCGTCCGGACGCAGATATGACACCTGCTTCCCTTTGCGGTAATATGTCATCTCCTTGCCTTCGCGGCGTATGTCGGCGAGCTCGCGCAATATCAGGTGCGAGAGGCTGAGTGTCAGGGGCATGTATTCGTCAGTCTCGTCTACTGCGTAGCCGAACATCATGCCTTGGTCGCCGGCACCCTGGAGTTCCTCTTCTGCCTTACCCTCTTCTTGCTGGCGCACGCCACGGTTTATGTCGCCGCTCTGCTCATGGATGGTAGAGAGTATGCCGCAAGAGTCACCGTCGAAGCGGTAGGCGCCTCGGTTGTAACCGATGTTGTTGATGAGTTCGCGGGTGGTCTCCAACACATCAACATATGCCTCCGATGTGACCTCGCCGGCTACCACCACCTGGCCGGTGGTGACGAGGGTTTCTATGGCTACATGGCTCTGCGGGTCGCGGGCCAGGAACTGGTCGAGCAGGTTGTCGCTGATCTGGTCAGCAACTTTATCGGGGTGTCCTTCAGACACCGATTCTGAAGTGAATAAGTAGTTCATATTTTTGGGTTGTTAAGTTTTTTTAGTTTTATTTGGCCTTAGGGTCTTTAAGGACTTTAAGGTCATTAGGGTCTTTAAGGTCTTTAAGGACTTTAAGGTCATTAAGGACTTTAAGGACTTTAAGGACTTTAAGGTCATTAAGGGCTTTGGGGTCACTAAGGTCTTTGAGGATTGGTTTGGGGTGCAAAAAAAAATGACAACCGCTTCTTGCGATTGCCGTTCTGAAAAGTTGCCCAAGCTGTCTTCCGCGCGGTTTGCACCGCACCGAGGGAGCAGTTTTAGCATTTTTTTCAGTGGTTGCAAGCAGCCAAATTTATCCACCTGTCAGCTAAGGGCGATGCTCTTGAGCTAACGCGGTGCAAAATTACAAATTTATATCGTAATTTGCAAATCAGTCTGCCTGCGCGTCTTGCTTTTCATCGTGTCGCATGCCTGCGTCAATCTTCCATTTCTACCTTCTTTATTTGGTTCAGGAGGTTGAATTTCAGCTCTATGCCGTCGTTGAGTTCGATCTCTGTGCCTCCTGATTTCTTCTCTATTTTTACTATATATGTGTCGGGAAAGTTCTTCTCCACATATTTCTTTATGGTCTTGTTGACCAAACCCGATGGCACTTCACGGCTCTTGCAGTCTACCGAGGTCCATTTACCTTTGTTGTTGAACTCTATGGTGGAACCGTTCACAAGGCGCACATCATAGTCAGTCTTCTTGAGCAGGTGCTTGTCTACCTTGATCATGCTTACCTTGGCTTTGGGGAAGTATTCCTTGAGCATGCTCTGTGCCTCTTCAGGAAGTTCCTCTCGCTTGATGGTGTATTTGTCGAATATTGCATACGAACTGCTCACCGACATCATCATGACAATGAGCAATAAAATAATCTTTTTCATCTTTGTCTCTATTTTTCTTTGTTACTAAAAGAACCCCGGGTGTCGCCGTTTTGTTCATATCAGTGCGAAGTCAAATTCTTGTTTTTGTGAAGTGAATGTGTTTTAATATTGACTATATGTTGGATATTTCAATATTATAATGTAATTTTGTGTTTAAAATTTAAAAATCAATTACCAATATGTTTGTTATTCCTGCTGATTACAAGCTGAAGATACTTCCCGAAACCACGGAGGTGGCAATTAAGAATATAAAGAACTTCGTGCAGTCTCGCCTATTCGAGACATTGCGCCTCCGTCGTGTCACTGCGCCGATATTTGTGCTCTCCGGCACCGGTCTTAACGATGACCTGAATGGTGTGGAGCGTCCGGTAAATTTTGATGTGCCGGCTTTGGGTGGTCGTAATGTGGAGATTGTGCAATCGCTCGCCAAGTGGAAGCGGGTAAAGCTTGGTGAATATGATGTGGCCCGTGGCTACGGCATTTACACTGACATGAACGCTATCCGGCCCGACGAGTCGCTCGACAACCTTCATTCCTTGTATGTGGACCAATGGGACTGGGAGATGGTTATAGGTGTGGAAGACCGCAATCTCGACTTCCTGAAGGGGGTGGTTCGCAAAGTGTATTCGATAGTGCGCGATTGCGAGCAACTTGTGTATAATCAGTTCCCGCATATCACTCCGGTGCTTCCCGATGACATCACGTTTGTGCACGCCGAGGACTTGGTACGCATGTATCCGGGCATGAGTGCCAAGGAGCGCGAGCGCGAGGTGACTCGCAAGCATGGGGCGGTCTTTATTATAGGTATCGGTGCTCAGCTGAGCGACGGCTTGCCACATGACAAGCGGGCTCCCGATTACGATGATTGGACCACGCCTTGTGCCGACGGCCACGTGGGCCTTAACGGCGACATACTTGTATGGGACGACGTGCTCGGGTGTGCTCTCGAGCTATCCTCGATGGGTATACGCGTAGATGCGGAGGCACTTGAACGTCAGCTCAAACTCTGCGGTTGCGAGGGGCGCAAGGAGTTGTACTATCACCATAGTCTTCTTGAGGGTAAGTTGCCGCAATCGCTCGGCGGAGGTATAGGACAGAGCCGACTCTGCATGTTCCTGCTGCGCAAGGCGCACATCGGCGAAGTGCAGTCGTCGGTATGGCCGGCCGACCAGCTCGAAGCATGCCGCAATGCCGGGATACCTATACTCTGACCATTGCGTGTTTTACATACAGAAAGTTAAAAAGCAAAGATAAATTTTCGCGATTCAAGAAAAAATATTAACTTTGCGCTTGCAAACGCCAAAGTGGTCTTGGCATATGTCACACCACCGGCGAAATCAGCCGCAATAGCTCAGTTGGTAGAGCATTTCATTCGTAACGAAAAGGTCGTGGGTTCGAGTCCCACTCGCGGCTCAAATAGAGGGAGTCAATAAATTGCAATCCAATTTATTGACTCCTTAGCTATTCCGGAATATCGATTCAGGTAGCTTCGTTTTTTCAGTGCTTATGAGTTTCAGACATCCATCTTCGCGTCATATCGACATGCTAAATGGCCCGTTGGCCGGCAAGATGTTGGCCTTTGCGGTCCCGTTGATTGCCAGCGGGGTGTTGCAACAGTCGTTCAATGCCGTCGACGTGGCTGTGGTGGGTCGCTACTCCACAAGCGCAGCCATAGCTGCTGTGGGTAGTAACGGCCCTGTAATCAGTATATTGGTCAACCTCTTCTTGGGTATCGCGATAGGCGCGAATGTGGTGATTTCCACTTATATAGGTCGGCGCGATGCTGAGGGTGTGCGTCGTTCTGTAGCCACGGTGATGTGTGTCACTCTGCTG
The DNA here is from genome assembly GCA_910586175.1 of uncultured Muribaculaceae bacterium. Lineage (GTDB taxonomy): Bacteria > Bacteroidota > Bacteroidia > Bacteroidales > Muribaculaceae > Lepagella. The sequence continues at coordinate 8,547 of CAJUIJ010000027.1, forward strand.
TCGGGCATCCTCCTTCTTGCGCTCGGCCTGTTCTTAGCAAGGCCTATACTCGAGGCGATGGCTGCACCACCCGATGTTATAGAACTTGCGTCGCGCTATCTGCGCATCTACTTTTGCGGCATGCCCTTCATCATGGTCTATAACTTCGGGTCTGCCATAATGCGGAGCCTCGGCGATACAAACCGTCCATTCTACTCTCTGCTTCTCGCCACACTCTGCAACCTTGTGCTCGACTGGCTATTTACCGGAGTTATGGGCATGGGAGTAGATGGTGTGGCGTGGGCTACGGTTATTTCAAACGCCCTCAACGCAGGGGTAATGATACTCTTTCTGGTCAAAGAGCCGGAACCCTATACTCTTGTGCTGAGCCGTTTCAAGCTCTATAAGCCCGACTTCGTGGAGATGCTGCGCATTGGAGTTCCGGCAGGACTGCAAGGCATGGTGTTCTCGATTTCCAATATATTTATACAATCGGCCATCAATAAGTTTGGTGCCGATGCGATAGCCGGTTCTGCCACCGCACTCTCCTATGAGGCATATTGCTACTACATAATATCAGCATTCGCACAGTCGGCCATCGCTTTCACCGGGCAGAACTATGGTGCGGGGCAATTCGGGCGATGCAAGCGGGTGTGGATGGTCAGCTTGATTTATGGCGCTGTGTTCAGCGCAGTGGCCAACTTGGTCATCTCCTTCAACTCCGATACATTCCTGAGCATATTCACCCACGACCCGGCGGTGGTGCAGTATGCCAAGATGCGGCTCACCACAGTGCTTATGTATCAATGGATAGCCACCTCCTATGAAGTGTCGGGAAGCTACATGCGCGGATTAGGTTATTCAGTCACGCCGATGCTCCTCACAGTGCTCGGCACCTGCGTATTGCGGTTGGCATGGGTGTGGTTGTTCCCGCGTATCGACAACAGCTTTACCATGCTGCTCAATATCTATCCCATAAGCTGGGTGGTGACAGGAGGGGCTGTGGTGACGGCGGCACTTATAGTGCAGCGACGTGCTTTCCGCCTGAAAACGCACCTTGACACCCCACATTATCAGAATCCTGACTGAAAAGAGAGATGGATAAAAGGGAAAGGAAACAACTTTTTTCTTTGCAATTTTTATTTTTCTTTGATATTTTTTGTATTAGTTGAAGATTTTCGTAATTTTGTGGTTGGAGATTGTTTGCTTAATTATATGAAATATAATTCGGAACGAATAAACAATTGAATAAATAAAAATTACGATGAAAAAGACATTCATTAAGGTAGGGGCTTTGGCTATCTGCGCCATGCTTGCCCCGGTGTTCACTTCTTGCGGAAGCGATGACGATGACGAACCCTTCGGCCGCCCTGATGTGCCCTCAATTACCGAACCCGGAGGAATCTCCGGCAATGAGACATATGTTCGCCTTACTTCACTTGGAGGACTTCCCATCTATTACGACAATCAAGGCCGTGTGGAAGGTGTAGGTAACTATCTTGATATAGACTACTCTCGTGGCAAAATTTTGATGGAAGATCAGGAAATGAACATCAAGTTCAACGGCAAAGGCTACATCAAGGAAATCTCCGGCGCGTGGGATTATGAAGATGATGGCGATCGTTACAAAGGTAGCGGCAAGATGGAATTCAACTACAACGGTGGTGGCAATCTTATTGAATACAAGATTGACTCCACAGAGATAGAGTATGAGGATCGCGATAAGACATATTACGAGGAGGGCGTCACATACAAGTGCACATGGCAAGGAGGCAACCTTGTGCGCGTCAATGGCGAGGGTTATGAGAAAGAGGATGGCGAGACTGAACGATACAACGAAAGTTTTATTTACCGCTATGGAGACCGTCAGAATAAATTTTTCCAGATGCCTTTTAGTGTTACCGAGTATCTGCTTGATGCAGACGAACTTTCGGTGCTTGCAGCAGCCGGATTATTCGGTTACGGCCCGGCTAATCTTCCCTCCGGTGGTGTGGAGAGTGATGACGAAGGTTATGAAAGCAGTTTCAGCGTTCGCTTCACTCTCAACAAAAATGGCAGCATCGCCCGTGAGATTTTCGACAATTCAAGCGTAAGTTGGGACTACAGCGAATATACTCGTGGCATGTTTGTGGAGCAACCCGCAGCCAAGAAGCATTCTGTGCGTTCTATCTTCGTGCGCTCTGCAAAGCGTGCAAAGTGATGCGATTATAATTCGTATATGACAATAAATCATTAACAGCCAGCAGGTATTCCTGATTCGGGAATGCCTGCTGACATAAATTAAAAGAATATGAAGAAAACATTACTTGGCATGCTGGCCTTGGCCATTTCGGCCACTGCCGCAGCTGCGCAGCCCTCGGTGACTGCTTCTTTGTCGTCGGGCAAGCTTTCTGCAGCACCGGTGCTCCGTCAGCAGGATGGTTTCAGTGCGTTACAGATGGAAGGAGTGGAGAATACGTGGGCCTCTAAGGCACGCATGGCGAAGTCGCAGACACGCGGCGACGAGAAGTCGCTCGACTTCTCGCTTGCATTTGAAGCCTACACCGCACTTAAAATGAATAATCCCCAGACGGGCGCAGCCATGCCGGTGGGCTCAAAATTTTATCAGGCCTTCGAGATGTCTGCTGCCAACCGTAAGCTCTATGCCGGCAAGACCATCACCTCTATCAATATCTGTGCTCCTGTCAACGATAAACTTTCATCGAAGGACGCATGGGTAAACGATATCACGACCGTGAGGGTATTTATGACACACGACCTGAATGGAGAGTTCTTTTACGATCAGAAAGGAACACTCGGCAAAGTCGGTTTTGAGCAGTATAAGATAACTCTTGACACCCCCTATGTGATTGAGGAAGACAAGCCTCTCTACATAGGTTACTATGCAAAAATACAATCTACCAGGGACTATTATCTGGTGATAGACGGTGTGCCTCGAGAGTCGCTCGATGGTGGCTATTGTGCAGTGGTCAAGGGTTCGACAGCACCTGTTTGGCAAAATATTGCGAACCAAAATGGTAACCTTTGCATAGGTGCCACAATCGAAGGAGAGGGATTGCCTGAGAATGGTGTGAGCATGTATGGCATTGAGCTGCCTACATATGTGGAGCCCGGCCAGCCTTTTACTTTCGATGTCGGCTTTGTAGGTGCCGCTTGCAATGACGCTCAGTCGGTAGAAATTGAATACACTATCGGCGGTCAGGCCCCTGAGTCTCTCACCATTCCATTTGATGAGAAAAATTATTTAGGTTTCAACGAGCTGGCAATTTATACCATCAAGAATGTAATCTGCAACGAGCAGGGATCTTCTATACCGTTCGATGTAAAGATTACGAAAGTTAACGGTCAGCCTAATGTGTCGACCGACAATAAGGCTTCAGGTGATTTCCAGTGTTTCGAAAAGAAGCTCGGATATACACATCGCTATGTGGTGGAAGAGGCTACCGGCACATGGTGCCCATGGTGTCCGCAAGGTTTTGTCATGATGGAATATCTTAAGGAGAAATATCCCGAACAGTTCATCCGTGTTGCTGTGCATGGTGGTGATGAAATGGCGGTGAATTCTACTTCATCGGTAATAACTATGTTCGGTGGCTCGTACCCGTCTGCAATGGTCGACCGCACTTATGACTGTATGCTTGGTTACTCCGGAGTGGATGTCAACGCCGAACTGACCAATTATTACGAGGCTAACAAGGATATACCTGCAATTGCTGATGTCGACTTGAAAGTCAATGTGGAGGCCGGCGCCAAGAAGGTCAGCATTCCTACCACTGTGAAATTCGCGGCCGACGGTGCGAATGCAAACCGTTATCGTTTGGCATATTACGTAGTGGAGAACAACGTTGGCCCTTACGATCAGAGAAACAACTATGCCGGCGGCAGCATGGGTGCTATGGGAGGCTGGGAAAACAAACCGAATCCCGCTTCAACTATTTATGAGGATGTGGCCCGTAATCTCGTAGGAACAGTAACCGGCCTTGCTAACAGTCTGCCAGGTACAATCAAAGCCGGTGAGGCATATGACTACACAGGTTCTGCTTCGATTACAAACGTCGTTAACGATGAGTTTATCGTAGTTGCCATGGTTATAGACAGCAACACTCTTCGTATACTTAACGCAAAGCAGGTGACCGCCTATAAGAGCTCAGGAGTTGAGAGCGTGGTAGGTGAGACTGCTGAAGTGCGCGTGAGAGGTGCTCAGGGCGCAGTTCTTATCGATGGTGATTATGCGTCTGCTTCTGTCTACAGTGTGTCAGGTCAGCTTGTGGCCACCTCTGCCGGAGAGGCTTCAATATCACTTCCCGCCGGCATCTATATCGTCAAGGCCGATGGTGTAGTGGCTAAGGTGATGGTAAATTGAAAGTAGAGAATTAAGACTAAACAATTAGCGCGATGCAACTAAGTTGCATCGCGCTTTTCATTATTTATCATCACGACTTCACGACATTATGTCATTATGTCAATATGTCAATATGTCAATATGTCAATATGACAAAATTGTCATGATGTCATGATGTCGTCTTATCGTCTTTACTTCAGCACAATCTTCTTGGTCTTGCCGTTGAGCTGGCAAAGATAGACTCCTGTAGGGAGGTTGGAAGTTGAGATAGTGCCGGTGCCGCTGATCTTGGTGGCGAGCACCTTGCGGCCTGTAAGACTGTAGATAGTCAATGTGGAGGGAGCATCTACAGAGTATGCTATGCCACCGTCAATTGCAGCAAAATCGCTTGTGAGGGCAACCCCCTTCACTGCGCCTGTGCCGGGGTTTACAGTGATTGTGAATGACTTCTTGGTGTTCTCCTTGTCGTTGGTATAGTAGGCAGTGAAAGTGCTTATGTAGGTTGGTATATCCTTCACATTGTCTGCCTTGCCCAACATATGGTATTGCAGGTCGAGTTTTTGGTTAGACTGCACATTGAGAGTGCGTGTGATGTCGGTGTCTGTGACACACGAGCCTATGCAGACATCCACCTCATGGTTGCTTGCCACATTGACCTCCACCTGACCCACGAGGTCTGCGTGCAGATAGAGCTTCGGCTGTATGTTATATTCCACATAGTCGCCAAAGTCATCCACATCGCCGGCCTGGAGATCGTAGCTCACTTTGCCGTTGTTTGCTATTGCGTCGTTGCCGAGGTAAAAAGTCAGTTCCTTGGCACTTGAGGCAGATGCGCAGATTAATGCTGCTGCCAATGATAGGTAAATTTTTTTCATATTCTTGGTTTTATATGTTATTACTTTGTTGTCGTCGCCGGAGGCTCCTCCCTCCCGGTGGCTTCGCGCCGGCTTTTTGCTGCGTCGCGAAACCATTATTCATTATTAATTATTCATTATTCATTTTCATTTGTGCTGACATCGGTCAGCACAGTCTGGTGCACTCCGTTCTTGTCGGAGATGAATGCCACTACCGAGAGGTTTGCCGGATTCCAGCGTTCCTGGTCGTTGTAGCGCAGGGGCACTGTGTATGATGCAGTCTTGTGGATACCGTTGGTCAGGGCCATCGGGTCGCCGTTATGCGCGGTGGCACAGGCACGGAACACATGGTTGTGTACGTAATCGCGGTTATACTTGCCTGATTCGTCAATCTGACGGGCCACGATGCCGTTTTCAAGAATCCATACGTTGAGCGAGCCATTGATGTCGGCTTGCGGTTCTACGGCGAGATCAATCTTTATGTCGTTATCCTCGATTCTTGCCTCCACTTCTATGTTAACGTCGGTGGGACGTTTTAGTTCTTCATCTATATATGCAGCCCATTGGTCACGACCGAGCATTCCGCTGCGGCGGTCTATCACGCCCGATGGCCACTCGTCTATGCCATATGCGTCATTGTAGGCTTGCCCCTCATCTGTGCCGAGGGCCACCTGGTTACGGTCGAAGCGGGTAGTGTTCTTGTGGAGAGCCATGCTGCCTCCATGTATGCTTACAGCCACAATTGAGCCGGGATACTGCTCCTGCAGCTGCTCTATGATGCGGTGCGCGTCGGGACAGTTATTGCACCTCTGACCCGTGAAATCTTCAAGTAGCACCACACGTTGCGGCTCTACCCGGTCTACGGGTACATAGCGTTCATTCTCATCGATATTGTCGCATGAGGCCAAGGCGATGAGAGCCGTGGCCGGAATCAGGATTTTCTTGAATAAGCTTGTCATAACTATTTGATTATTATTAGGCTGGTTGGTTTAATTAACTGATAAGGTCCGGTAGGTCCGGTAGGTCCGACAGGTCCGACAGGTCTGACAAGTCTGACAGGTCCGATAAGTCTGACAGGTCTGACAGGTCTGACAGGTCCGACAGGTCTGACAGGTCTGACAGGTCTGACAAGTCCGATAGGTCAAATAGAAATTCGTGATTATTAGCCCTATTAGCCTTATTAGCCTTATTAGCCCTATTAGCCCTATTGGTCTTATTAGCCCTATTACCCTCAAAAGTAGTAAGAGTAAGAGATCTGGAAGCCATGATAAGGAGGCACCTTGCGGCACACACCTCCGGAGCAGTTGTAGCCTTCGCGGGTACGGCCGTAGCTAAGCATGAGCTGGTTTGCGCGGTAGTTGCCTGTTATGCCAGCCATGTAGTAGTGAGTGCCTTTTCCGCCACAGTTCCAGGTGTCGCTTACGCTGAACATCAGGTAGGGCAATACAGTAAGCTCCAACTGGCCATAGGCCCAGTCTTTCTGGTCCTGGCGGGTCTGGAGATATTGAAGCTCGGCGCGTAGAGTCAGCTTCTTGTTGAACTTGAATTTGCCGTCGAGCACGAAGATGTTGCTGTGCACGTTGCCCCCGTGACCCTCCACAGCTGTCTTGTTGTAAAGCTGGTTCATATACATGAAAGAGAGCTGGAATGCCTGTGTGAACTTCTTCTCAATCTGCACGTTGAAGTCGTGGTAATAATTCTCACCCATGCCGAAGAAAGATGAAGTGTAGCCGTTGGTGCCCCATAGTGTGCCGTTGGGACCGAGCTTGTGAGGAGGCTTGCGGTCGAGACCGCGTATGTATGTGGCATTAAGATAAACCTTGGTGCCATATCTCCCTCCGAGCGGAGTCTTGCGCTTGAATGTGTAGGAGAAAGCCCCTTGAAAAGCCCATTCGCCATCGGCTGCCTGTGTGGCGAAGGGATATAGCGAGGCGAGGGCATAGGTGTGCTGGTAGGAGAAGGCTGGCAGATTGTTGATCATGGCCGATGAGCCGTTCATCTCTCGTTGAGAGCGGAATGCCATGTTCTCGCTTCGCTTCACCTGCACCAAAGCACTGAGTCCGGTCTTGGAGAAGGAGCCGGAGAGCATATAGGCTGTCCCGGTGCCGAATGTGTAGTCGTTGTCGAAACTCGGGTCCTGACCTTTCCATGCAAACTCACCGAGCACAGAGAAGGCTCCCTTGTTGAAGCGGGAGCGGGCATCCACTGCATTGACAAACTTCGGGAGGCGCACGCCGAAATCGGTGCCAGTAATTTTCTTGACCTTCTCATCCTCATGCTTAAGCACGTAGGAGCCACCTATCATCCATGTTGCATTGTGCTCACGCAGGGCCTTAATATAGTCTTCCATATAGAGTTCGAGGTCGGCTCCATATACCTGCGAATGTTTCGACCAGTCCCAATAGCGGCGTTGCACGCCACCGAGCAGCGTGAACCGCATGCCGTTGATGGAGTTGATTTTCAGACGTCCGCCTCGCAATGAGTTGTCTATGCCCAAGCTGCGTTCCTCATAAGTGCGGAGTATGAAACCGCTGCCAAACTGCTCATAGAAGTCGCCGGCAGTCAGCTCTATACCCTTGAACTTTCCTTTGACATATACATTGGGTATGCCCCAACCGGCAAAATCCTTCTCATAGCCTGGCAGTGGCCACTTCATGAACTCGAAGCGGAAGCCTGCGTCGACATACTTGCTCACGAGGCCGAAGTCTGCATAAGTGTTAAACAGGATCTTCTCGTCCACAGGATCGGCGTTGATGGCCTTGTCGTTTTCCGGAAAGAGGAAAGAGGTCTGTACACTACCATGTATCGCGACACCATCCTTGATGTCGATGGCCGAGGCGGTGAGCGCAATCACCGATGCGGCTGCAGCGCATGAGAGGCGTTTGAAAATATGACTCATTTTTTAGGTCAGAGGTATGAGGTATGAGTTATAAGGTGTGAGGGGAGGTGGATCGTTGCTGCTTGAAGCTGCTGTTATCGCTTGGACACTTGTCGTATCTTCTCTATTATGTGGTCTTCGGAACCTTCGGTATAGCCGGAGCGGTTCTCCACGATATTGCCATCACCGTCGATGATGAACACATGGGGCACCATCTGTATGCCCATGGAACGCATAAGGTCGCTGTTGGTGTCGAGAAGCACTTCATACTCCCATCCCTGTCCATCTACAAGCGGACGAACTTTACTTGCGTTCTGGGCCTCATCTACTGAGATTGCAATCAGCTTCATGCCGGTTTCTTCCTGCCAGTCGGGGTAAACTTCGGCTATGGCTTTAAGCTCGCGAAGACAAGGCTTGCACCATGTGGCGAAGAAGCTGACCACGAAGGGTTTGCCATCGTTTGAGAGAGTGGCGGCATCTACAGGTTTGCCGTCAAGCGTCTTTAGCTGCACTGAGGGGAACTGGGCCGAGGCCAAGGTGGCTATGCCGAGCATTAATGCTACTGATAGAGCGCGAAATAGTTGTTTCATATCAGAATGCTGATTATTCATTAATAATTACAAAAATATAAAAATAATTTTGCTTTTGCAATTTAATTCTTATGCTTTTTAAGGTTAATTTTATATTTTATTTGATTGTGTTTTTTTAGATGATTTGTTGCTAAGTGTCGTGACGTTATCTGATCTCTTTAGACGCTCAAAAGCGCGTCCCTACTTCCTGACGTCACTTTCAAATGAAAACAAATAAGGGTCCGGGTGCGCTTGGCAGCCCGGACCCCGGTATTTAGGGAAACTTTAGTCAGTGATAAAGTTTGTCAGCGGGCAATCTTGAAGCTCTTGCCATCCACGTTGAGGATGTATACACCTGCTTCAAGGGCACCGAGGTCAATCATCGCAGAGTTGGCTTTTGCCACAGCTATGCCCTGGAGGTTGTAGAGCACGGCGTTGTTGAAGTGGCCGAAGATTGTGAGCATGTTGCCGTTGATTGCGATTGATGCGTCAGATGCATCGGCTGCAATGTCGGTTACAGCGCCAAACTGGCCTTTCTCGCCGACGTAGATGCCGTTGATCTGGAGATAGCCCGAGAGCAGCAGGGGAGTGACGAGGTTGATACCCACGCAGCGGGTCACATCCCGGTCGTAAACGGGGAGGGCTACAGAGAGACGCTTGAATGCCATGGTCTTTGTGGCGGGGTCCGCATCGTTTACAGTAGCTTTGATTGTGCCGAGCTTCTGTGTCATGGCCTCTACGCTGTTCTTGTTGCCGACATAGATATCCATAGGCTCTTCTGCATACATGTTCTTGCCATCTACCTGCTTGATTGAGTAGCAGCGGGTGCTCAAGGTCACTTCATACTCCTTGCCGGCTTCGAATGCGAGCGGCGGAGAGATGAGCCATTCGTCAGCATCGTTCTTCACGTCGAGTGTCGGCGACACGATATATTCGGCACATACTTCATAGTCGCCGAAGATTGCCTGTCCGAGGTTGGTGTAGAACATCCATGAGAAAGTGTCATTGTTGCCGTCTACCACAGTCCAGCGGTTGAAGAGCTGTCCCTGGTTCTCGAATGTCTGCTCGAGGGGGAGTTCCATGGCCGGGCCGAGTATGTAAGATTTGGAGTCGGCATCAGTGCCGCCGAAATCATTGTAGGCTGTTACTGTGTAAGTCCATGATGCGAGTCGACGGAAATTGTTGTCGGTTACCTTGCATTCGGTGAGGTTGTCCTTGATTACGGTGCCGTCATTGCGTGTCACTTTGTATTTGGTGGTAGAGGGGTCGAACGATCCGAGTCGTGCACCTGTGGTGGGTGCAGTCCATGTGAGTTCCACCGATGTCATATCTTCGTTCACATTGGCGTTGATTGCAGTCACGGCAGCCGGTTTATCATGTCCCACATACTGGTATGCGATACCCTTGGCACCGTTGCCCTTGCCGTTTACAAGCTGGATTTCGTAGCGGTAGTTGCCGGCTTCCGGCACATTGCTGTCAGTCCAGGTCATCGGTTCACCTGCCTTTGCGCCGTCGATATAGTCCACACGTTCGCCGTCGCGATAAATCACCGCACCATAAAGGTTCCCTATTTCGCCGCCGCCAAATGCAACGGTGGGGTTAACCCATGATATCTTGGCTGTCAAGGCACCATCGGCACCCGATTCACTGCGGATGTCGGTTGGAGCTGCCGGTGCACCGAGGCTCTCGGCGAAGGGTATGTACATGCCCACAAAACGCGACAGGATGCCTATCTGCCCCACCTCCTTGATGGTGATATGGTCGAGGTCGGTAACGTCTATTTCCTGAAGGTATACATTTTCCGAACCAAGCTCGTTGCCGCTTGTGCAGGAGGCCCAGTAAAGTTTGCCGGTAGTAAGGTCAAACTCCATGGTCTGGTTCTGGAGCATGCCCGAAAGTTTGGTGTCGAAAACCTTGGAGACACGTCCTGTGAACTCACCTTTGTCATTCTTATTGAGAGTGTAGAGTGTGCCCTGACTGTCGATTGTCCAAAGCGTGCCCTTGGCATCGGCCGCGAGAGTGCCGCCGCCACCCTGCATCTCGCATATCAACGTGAACTTGCCGTTGGTAAGGTCGAGTTCGTATAGACCGCCCATGCCGCTGTCATAACCCACTGCATACATTTTGCCCGACACATAGTCGTAAGTCATATCCTGGGGCTTGAAGGCTGTCTGCTCGGGGTTCCACTTGCCGATTGTCTCGAGCGTGCCGTTGTAGGTGTTGTATGCCACCACGTCGGTGGCTGTGGGCTGCATTGTGGAGTTAGTGAAGTCATAAAGCACCGCATAAAGGATGCCATCCTTGCCGGCTCCCGCGTATGCGGCCGTATTGGGTGAACTGAGATATGAGTGTAACACTGTGCCGGTGTCCGAAAGATCGAATGGATACGATACGAAGCCGCAATCATAGTCTTTCGTCTCGTCTTCCCATTCTGCCGAGCCGACGTTGAAACCGTAAATTACACGGTTGCCGGGGGCTGCTGCCGACACCGAAAGTGCCGATAGCATGCAGGCTGCGCCAAGAAGAGCCAGGTAGTTCTTTTGTTTCATATTTTGAAT
>CAJUIJ010000028.1 GCA_910586175.1 uncultured Muribaculaceae bacterium
ATTGCGGCAGATGCCGCTTAGCCTATGAATTATTTTTTAACGAACTATTGATTGTAATTAAGAAAAAATTTGTAAATTTGCACACATAACCCCGAGTGATTAACATCAGTCGGGTAATTCTTCAAAATGAAGATTGAATAAACAACATACAATAACCTAAAGCTAAGACATCAATGAAAATTTCACACATTGAGCACATTGGCATAGCTGTTCCTAATCTGGAAGAGGCTATCAAGTATTACGAGAACGTGTTAGGGTTGAAATGCTACAAGCAGGAAGTAGTGGAAGACCAAAAAGTTACAACAGCATTCTTCAAGGTAGGTGATACCAAGATTGAACTTCTCGAGGCAACTTGTCCGGAAAGCACAATCGCAAAGTTTATCGAGAAGAACGGTGGCCGCGGCGGTATGCACCATATGGCATTTGCCGTAGAGGATGGTGTAGCTAACGCTCTTGAGGAGGTTCAGGAGAAAGGCGTGAAAGTAATCGATAAGGCTCCACGCCAGGGTGCCGATGGACTTCATATCGCATTCCTGCATCCGAAGTCAACAGAGGCAGTGCTCACAGAACTTTGCGAGGACCCCAATAAATAAAAAAATAGCAACGAGAGTGAGCCGATATAGATTTTTATTGAGCCACTCGCCAATAAATTAAAAATGAGCAAACAGGAAGAAAAAATCAGTCAGCTGATAGAGAACCGTGCCAAGGCACGACTCGGAGGTGGAGAAAAAGCCATCGAAAAACAGCACGCACGTGGCAAATACACCGCACGCGAGCGCATCGCTATGCTTCTCGATGAAGGTAGCTTCGAGGAGCTTGACATGTTCGTGACTCACAGATGCACAAACTTCGGTCAGGATAAGAAGCACATCCTGGGTGATGGTGTTGTGACCGGTTTCGGCACAATAGAAGGTCGTTTGGTTTATGTATTCGCGCAGGATTTCACTGTATTCGGCGGTTCGCTGTCGGAGACAATGAGCCAGAAAATCTGCAAGGTGATGGATCTTGCCATGAAGATGGGTGCTCCCGTAATCGGTCTTAATGACTCGGGCGGTGCACGTATCCAGGAAGGCATCAATGCGCTCGCAGGCTACTCTGAGATATTCCAGCGTAACATCATGGCCTCCGGTGTTATCCCGCAGATTTCTGCAATCATGGGTCCGTGCGCAGGCGGTGCAGTTTACAGCCCGGCATTGACCGACTTCACTATAATGACTAAAGGCTTGAGCTACATGTTCCTCACCGGCCCCTCAGTAGTGAAGACAGTTACAGGAGAAGATGTGACTCAGGAGCAGCTCGGCGGCGCATCGGTGCACAGCACGAAGAGTGGTGTGACACACTTCGCAGCCGAAAGCGAAGAAGAGACACTTATGCTCATACGCAAGCTTCTCAGTTACATCCCGCAGAACAATATGGAGGAGACTCCGCTTGTGGACTGCAAGGATCCCATCGATCGTCTCGAGGACAAGCTCAACGATATTATTCCTGACAACCCGAAGCAAAGCTACGACATGTATGATGTCATCGCAGCAGTAGTCGACGATAGCGAATTTCTTGAGGTTTCGAAAGATTTCGCAAAGAACATCATCATCGGTTTCGCACGCTTCAACGGCCAGGCTGTAGGTATCGTTGCCAACCAGCCTAAGATTCTTGCCGGTGTGCTTGACTCCAACGCATCTCGCAAGGCTGCTCGTTTCGTGCGTTTCTGCGATGCCTTCAACATTCCGTTGGTGACATTGGTTGACGTTCCCGGATTCCTCCCCGGCACCGGTCAGGAATACAATGCTGTGATTCTGCATGGTGCTAAGCTTCTTTACGCTTATGGCGAAGCTACTGTACCCAAGGTTACAGTTACTCTGCGCAAGAGTTATGGTGGCAGCCATATCGTGATGAGCTGTAAGCAACTTCGTGGCGATATGAACTATGCATGGCCATCTGCCGAGATAGCTGTGATGGGTGCAGACGGAGCAGTAGGCGTACTCTATGCGAAAGAGGCTAAGAATGCCGAGGATCCCAAGGCATTCCTCGAAGAGAAGAAGAATGAGTATAGCGACCTGTTTGCAAATCCCTATCAGGCTGCCAAGTATGGATATATCGACGATGTTATCGAGCCTCGCAACACTCGTTTCCGCGTGATTAAGGCATTGAACATGCTTGCCACAAAGAAGCAGACCAACCCTGCGAAGAAACACGGCAATATACCTCTTTAAGATTATTAACGACCCGTCTGTGCCGGCGTGCCAAGCGGTGCGCCGCACTGGCGGGTTGACTCACAATATCATGCGAAATTCAATTTTATTAACTTTGGCGGTATTAGGGCTTGCATGCTATTCGCCAATCTCTGCCACCACGATATCAAACCCGGAGCAGACATACACGGAAGTCTCTATACAGGGAGACCAAGTCAATGTATTGCCCGAGGGTGAGGTGCCGAGCGCGGAACTCAACACCGTGCAGGAGAGCAAGAGATTGAGGCAGTTGCAAAAAGCACAGAACGCCAAGGAAAACGATGAGTATGGCGGAGCCATTACGCTCATAGCGATGGTTATAGTTATATCCGCACTTCTGATACTAAGCATTTTATTCTTCTGTTTCGGTAAAATTTCGACAGCCTTTCAGAAATCACGCAAGCGTATGGCGCACGGCGTGGAGGCACATAATGCAGAGGAACATCATGAAGAACTCGATTCAGGTGAGGCAATAGCGGCAATTGCGATGGCACTTGCGGAGCATACCTGTCAAGGGCACGACATGCAGGATACGATACTCACAATACGCAGAATGCGTAAGACTTACTCGCCATGGAACTCTAAAATTTACAACCTGCGTGTAATGCCTGAGCACTTACAGGCTCGCGGTGCACGCAACCTTAAAAAATAACAGAGCTGTTTTAATTAGGCAGAAAATACAATGAAAGAATATAAATATAAGATAAACGGTATGAAGTTCACCGTGATTGTCGGCGACATATCTGACAACGAGGCAAAGGTCGAGGTCAACGGCGTGCCCTATAAGGTGGAACTCGACCGTAAAGATAAAATAAAGAAGCCTGTGCTGAGTCAATCAGGTCACACAAATCATGGTGCACCTGTCTCCACCGGCACGAAACCGGCACCGAAGCCTGCGCTCCCGGCTAATGCTGAAGCTGTGAAAAGTCCCCTCCCGGGCACAGTATCAAGCATCAATGTTAAGGTTGGTGATGTAGTAAAGTCTGGGCAAAAGGTTGCCTCGCTTGAAGCCATGAAAATGGAAAATGATATCCGAAGCATGAAAGATGGCACCGTAACGAAAATTCTTGTAAACGTAGGTGATTCTATTCTTGAAGGTACGGATATGATTATAATCGAATGACCGTCGGGAGACAATTCAGCTCCCCTATTGTATAATCGCATTGGCTTTTGTCCAATTATTAACTAAAACAACATGATTCTACTTAACGGTTATTCTTTCGGCAGTTTCCTGACCGAAACAATTTCCGAATTTTGGAAATTCACCGGCTTCTACAATTGCGAGTTGGAGAACTTGGTGATGCTGGCTGTCGGCATGTTCTTCGTATGGCTGGCTATAAAGAAAAACTTCGAGCCGTTACTTCTCGTTCCGATTGGATTTGGTATGCTAATAGGCAATATCCCATTTCAGAGTGGCATGGAGATCGGCATCTACGAAGAGGGTTCGGTGCTTAATATCCTTTATAACGGTGTGGAAAGAGGATGGTATCCACCTCTCATCTTCCTCGGCATTGGGGCTATGACAGATTTTTCGGCATTACTCGCCAACCCCAAGCTCATGATAATCGGTGCGTGTGCCCAATTTGGCATCTTCGGTGCATACATGCTTGCGCTGCTGTGTGGGTTTGATCCCTTGTCAGCAGGATGCGTGGCCATCATAGGCGGTGCCGATGGCCCCACTGCTATCTTCACCACGTCCAAACTTAACCCCAATTTGCTTGGAGCTGTTGCGGTTTCAGCATATTCCTACATGGCTTTAATACCACTTATCCAGCCTCCTTTGATGAGACTTTTCACCACTCGTAATGAGCGCCTCATCAAGATGAAACCTGCCCGTGTTGTTAGCCAGAATGAGAAGATTATATTCCCGGTGGTAGGACTTCTGCTTACATGTTTTGTAGTGCCGTCAGGTATTCCATTGCTTGGTATGCTCTTCTTCGGCAACCTTCTTCGAGAGAGCGGAGTGACTACCCGTCTTGCTAAAACTGCAAGTAATGCAATGACCGATATTGTAACAATTCTGCTCGGTCTTACTGTTGGTGCTTCTACACAGGCTGACAAGTTTCTTACTGTTGATACGCTGCTCATATTCGGCCTCGGATTTGCAGCATTTATCATAGCATCGAGCACAGGTGTGCTTTCAGTGAAGATATTTAATATCTTTTTGCGTCCGGGCAAGAAAATCAACCCGCTTATCGGAAACGCAGGTGTGTCTGCTGTGCCAATGGCTGCACGCATCTCTAACAATCTCGGTCTGGAATATGATCCGTCGAACTATCTGCTCATGCACGCCATGGGACCAAATGTCGCCGGCGTGATTGGATCGGCTGTAGCAGCGGGCGTGCTGCTCAGTTTCCTCGGCTGATGAATTACATTAGTTTTAAAAGTCCGTATCATAGAGCTACACCTTATTTGGGTTAGTTTTATGTTACGGACTAATTCGTTTTATTGATCTATATATGTTGAAATATGACTTTGGGGACGGAGTTGCCGGCTTTTCCACTGAGACAGGTGACTTAATTGATTATGAAATAATAGTGCCTGTATATCAAGCCCACGGCACGAAAGTGTCAGTAATCAGAAATTCCTCAATTATTCCAGATACTAATGGCGTTGACGCAATAGTCACAAATGTGAAAGGGCTGACTATCGGAGTCAAGACTGCTGACTGTGTGCCCATATTGATATATGACAGCTCTCAAAAAGTAATAGCTGCAATTCACTCAGGATGGAAAGGCACAATTGCGAATATAACAGGATGTGTGATTGAAATAATGCGTAAAGAGTTCGACAGCTCCCCTACTGACATTAAAGCAGTAATTGGTCCTTGCA
This sequence comes from uncultured Muribaculaceae bacterium, assembly GCA_910586175.1. Taxonomy (GTDB): domain Bacteria; phylum Bacteroidota; class Bacteroidia; order Bacteroidales; family Muribaculaceae; genus Lepagella. The sequence continues at coordinate 5,061 of CAJUIJ010000028.1, forward strand.
TTCATGTTGAATCATTTGAGGTTGGAGATGAAGTATATCTTGAATTTAAGAATAAAGGTTATGGTCACTTTTGTAGGCGCATGTATATGCCAAATTGTTCAGGTGACGAAAAGTGGCATGTAGATCTACCTTCAGTGTGTCGTCATCAGCTTCTTGATAGAGGTATAACCGATATAGAATTAAGAAATGAATGCACATATCGGCAATTTCCTCGTTTCTACTCTGCACGGAGGATGAAAGAGGAACTTGGCAACAACCGAATGTTGAATTGCATCTGCCTTTGAACCATCTTAATAATGTGTGCGTTTTTATTTATGTACAGCACGAGTCGCATGCTGCTATTTGGAAGTATAGCAGCATTTAGAACTCTTTAATTGATTACCAATAATTAAACACACACTGCTATGAAATTCACAAAACCACGTCTTCCTTACATGGTCTCTGACCTCGAGCCAATAATCTCAGCGGCAACCATAGAATATCACTATGGGAAACATGAGCAAGCATATATCGATAATCTCAACAAGCTGATTGACGGTACCAAATATGCAGACATGTCGCTTGAGGCAATAATCAGAGAAAGTGACGGAGCCTTATTCAACAATGCTTCGCAGGCATGGAATCACATATTCTACTTCTTTCAGTTTTCCAACGCAGGCCTAAAGGAGCCGAGCGGTAAACTTGCAGAAAGAATTGATCAGGATTTCGGCAACTTCGATACTTTAAAGAAAAAGTTTGAAGAGGCAGGAGCATCATTATTCGGATCAGGTTGGGTATGGCTGTCTTGCGATGAAGAAGGCAAGCTGTATATCACACAAGGTAAAAATGCTGATAACCCGATGAAAGATGGACTACGACCTATTTTAGTGTTTGATGTCTGGGAACATGCCTATTACCTTGACTACCAAAATCGCAGGGCTGAATATCTGAATAGACTTTGGGAAATAGTCGATTGGGATTTAATCGGCATCAGGTATGGCAACTGACCCACATAAGTAAGAGACACATAAATAATAGTGAAGTGGTACAAGAGAGGTGCCATATACACTGTCTCATAATAATCGCTCAAATAAATTAATAGTGGCTCAACCTGAAAACAGAAGGTTGAGCCATTATTGTTAACTAAGGTGTCAGATTAAAAGTCCGTCTCATAAAATAAACTGCCCCTATGGGTAAAAATTTTATGAGAAGTACTCTAAAATTGGAAATAGATGAACGGTGCGACATCTTCAGTCATGAACTCTATCACAAGCTGCACAATGCAGAGAAAACATAACAGCTTCACTATCCATGGCGATTTGACAAAAGCATATTGCACCTTATCGGCCAGCCACTGAGGGGTGAAATGAAGAATGATTAATGATATCATCATTATGCACCACTCCATCCTCACCTCAAAAAACTGAGGAATTTGATTCCAATGAAAATCGATGAAAATATTGTTGATAATCAGGATGGAATCTTCGAAAGAAGAGGCACGGAAAAATACCCAAAGAAGCGATACATAAATAAATGTGACAGCCCAAAATATGAAACCAGTAAGCCAATTATCAGGTATTCTTTTGAGAATCGGCTTGCACGCCTTATGTACTGCCAAACCAACACCATGCATCGCACCCCAGAACACAAATTTCCAAGCAGCACCATGCCAAAGACCACCAATGAGCATAGTCAGGAAATTGTTGAGATAAGTTCTAAACGTACCTTTACGGTTGCCACCAAGTGGAATATATACATAGTCGCGAAGCCATGACGATAAAGATATATGCCAGCGTCTCCAAAATTCGGATAGATTGCGACTTTGATATGGAGAGTCAAAATTGATGCCAAGTTTAAAGCCCATGATAAGTGCAATGCCAATCGCCATATCACTATAGCCGGAAAAATCACAGTAAATCTGCATGGTATACCCAAGCACTCCCATCAAAGTCTGAACTCCGGTGTATAAAGATGGATCATTAAAAATGAGGTCATTAAATTGGGCGATATAGTCTGCAATAACTGCCTTTTTCAAGATTCCACATATAATCAACCACAAGCCGCCCCATATCTCCGCAGCCGAAGCGCGTCGGTTCTGCTGAAGCTGAGGCAGAAAATAGTCTGCACGCACTATCGGACCTGCTACAAGTGCCGGGAAGAATGAAAGGAAGAAAATATATTCGAGCCACGTGGTAGTAGGTTCTATCTTGCGTTTATATACATCCACCACATAACTTATAGATTGGAAGGTATAGAACGATATCCCAACAGGCAAGATGATGTCAAGTGGCTGAAAATTGCTTTCCACCATCTTATTCCAGTTCCACAGGAAAAAATTGGCATATTTGAAATATCCAAGTATTGATATGGATAGAATTATGGAAAACCACATTAACGAAAGTCTCGCACGCTTGCTCCTTAGCTTCTGCATCCATTTCGACACCAACCAATCTACAAGCGAAGTGCCCATAAGCATAAGAAAAAAGAGTCCGCTTGACTTATAGTAGAAATATAGTGAAAAAGCTACTACAAACAGCGTCATCTGCACCTTGCTTCGCTTTAAGAGTGCATAGAGAGGCAGGAAGATGATAAACAATATCCAGAAAACTCCGCTCGAGAAGAGCATAGGTGCTGTCTGGTCATATTTGAAGAGTGCTGCAAAATTGTTGATGAATGGTTCGGAAATCTCAGGAAATTCGGTCCACATATTATTCCGTGTTTGTGATTGCAGATTAATAAGAACGGCTCTTACTTGTTAAGAGCTTTTAAAAACACAATATTCGGATTTGCCTTGCCAATGGAATCAGATGGGAAATCGGCGACAAATGGGTGGGCAGACTTAGGAAGCCAGTGCATGATGCTGTCTACCCATTGTGCTGAGGCGGAACGAGTAGGATGAACTCCATCCTTCTTACGTTCGAACTTCATTCCGTCAGTGCGAAAGAATGACCCCGGCTTGCACGTGCGCTGCAACAGGTCATTAATACCCATATCCTTCTTCCAGTTAGGTGGTCCAATCCACACATAAGGAATAGTGTCAATTACCGAAAGGATTTTCGTGATATATGGCAACCTTGTTTCCGGCTTCTGTATGTACAGCTCATTACTGCCAAGAGAAATGAAAATATGGGTAGGCTTAAACTTCTTAATATAAAAAGCGAGAGTGTCATGGTCAGCCCATATCTTGGTGTTGCTGGAGTCCCAGTTTACAGAATTGATGACATGTCCATTCTGCTTAGCATATTGGGCGAGACGAAGAGCGAGGTTGAAGGTCATCGAATCGCCAAATATGAAAATAGACTGGGAAGTAGAATCAACTTCTACACTCTGAGCTTTCGCATTCTCCACAAGTTTAATAGAATCTGCTGCCAGAGAGTCAGCCTTTGCCTCCTTATCTTCAAACAAGTCAGCCAGCGGAGCTTTCTTGACAGTATAGTCTCCTATAGTTATGTCATCGCTAAAAGCCACGCACAAAACTATTGCCAAGGCCACCGTAATAAGCAACCATAGTGACAGGAACGGTTTTTTAGACATGTTACTCTATCAGTAAGAAATAAGTCGTTTAACTCATAAGTGTCCGCTAATATTAAAAGCATACCATCCTGCGGGCATTTGAATGGCATCTTTCCCACCCGCTTCTCAGTTACAGAGTGGTTACTATGCGCCTTCAGATCAGGCGAAAATCAACCATCCATATACTCACATTATAACATGCTTTTAATCTGAGCGGGCACTTGATTAAAGAACGAAAAATGCATATTCGCAATTATTGAGCGGATATAACATGCAAAAGTAACAAAAATATGTGAAAATAACTTTGCTTACAAAAAATATTTCAACTCATAACACAATTTTATCTGCGTATCAAAATAAGTACGCGCATAAATAACACATATCGACCTACCGCATACAACAAATATAAGTTCTCACTACTTTCTTACTCGCCTCTATTTTTAAAAACATTTTTAAAAACATAAAATTATTTTTGTTAAATTAACATTAAAGTGTTAAATTTGCACATTACGAACCTAAAAGTTCACAAAAGTGTTGAAATAATATGAAGAAATCACTTATGTGGATGTTGGCGGCGGTTATGGCCATTACGTTTGCTGCGTTGCTTTATTTCCAGATAATGTATCTTGAGAATATGGTCAAGATGCGTGAAGAGCAATTTGCAGAGGGTGTGATGCGTTCGTTATCAAGCACATCTGAATTCATGGAAAAGCAAGAGACATTGCACTTTCTTGAGCAGGATGTCAATATAATTGAATCGAGTCTATACGACAGTTATGGCAACAGTGCAACCGACATTCAATATTCTGTGCCTAACCAAGATGGTTCACGCACCACATACACCTTATCGTCAGAAAAGGAGAATAGCCGTGGAAGTCAGATAGGATTCCCATCAGCTGTGCAAGATGTCGCATCACGTTATGGAGCAATACAGGAAGTGATACGCAGTCAGTATCTGTATCAAAAAGGACTTCTAAATGAAGTAATTCTTTCTATATTGCGCGATGCGAGTACAAGACCCCCATTTGAGAGGGCAGACTCCACCATGATACGCAATTGTCTTGGCACCGAGCTTACCAACAATGGAGTTAACACACCATTTGAGTTTGCTGTGCGCAAGCCGGACAATTCGCTGCTATATGCTACATCGGGCTTCAATCCAAACACGTCAGAAATTTACTCCATTCCACTTTTCGGTAATACAGACTCATATTACACACTTGTAGTGTATTTCCCGTCTAAAGACACATATATATTCCGAAGCGTTCGTTTTATAATTCCGACCTTGGCCTTTACTGTAATATTATTGGTCATTTTCATCTATACTCTTATTCTGGCATTCCGTCAGAAGAACTTGGCAGAGATGAAGACCGATTTTATAAACAATATGACGCATGAACTCAAGACTCCAATATCAACAATTTCATTGGCCGGCCAAATGCTCAGTGAGCCGTCGATACGCAAGTCTGAATCTTCGTTATCTCACCTTTCGGAAGTGATTGTAGACGAATCCAAGAGGCTTCGATTCCAAGTAGACAAAGTGCTTCAACTTTCAGTGCTCGACCGCACCGGCAACACACTAAAATTCACTGAGGTCAACGCCAATTCAATAATATATAATGTGGTGAATACCTTCAAACTGAAGGTAGAGAAGCAAGGTGGCACAATAGAGGCGGCCCTTGATGCAGACGATGCGGATGTAAAAGTTGATGAGATGCAATTTACCAATGTCATATTCAATCTGCTCGACAATGCGCTAAAATATATGAAAGAGGATGAGGCACCACAACTCAGAGTAACCACAAGTAACAGCTCTTCAGGCAAACTGGAAATAAAAGTAGCAGACAACGGGATAGGCATAAAAAAAGAGCACCTTAAACTTATATTCGAGAAATTCTATCGCGTATCAACCGGCAATCGACACGATGTAAAAGGGTTTGGTCTCGGATTAGCATACGTTAAGAAAATGATTGAGGCTTTTGGCGGCACTATCAATGTAGAAAGCGATTTTGGAAAAGGAAGTGTATTTATTATAGAGCTTCCTACAATAGAAAGTGATTGACAAGAGCATGAATATAGGTTGCGCACAAACAATATGTGCATTTTGTGCACAACCTATTTGACAAGTAGTAAAAAATTAACAAATAATTGTTGAGTCAACAGGAATTTTAACAATTGGATTGTTATATGTATATAAATACAACTGTAGAATAAATTAATACCACATAAATCATGGATGACAAACTGAAAATACTATTGTGTGAGGACGATGAGAACCTTGGCATGCTTCTAAGGGAATTTCTTCAGGCCAAGGGTTTTTATGCAGACCTCTGCTCAGATGGTGACAAGGGATACAAGGCATTTCTGAAAGGGAAATATGACCTATGTGTGCTCGATGTCATGATGCCAAAAAAGGATGGCTTCACACTTGCTCAGGAAATACGTAACGTAAACAGCGAAGTGCCAATCATATTCCTGACTGCCAAAAACATGAAAGAGGATGTGCTTCAAGGCTTCAAGATTGGAGCTGACGACTATATCACCAAGCCATTTTCCATGGAGGAACTTGTATCGCGCATAAGTGCTATATTGCGTCGTGTGAAAGGCAAGAAAGATAAAGAAATCACAGTATACAAAATTGGCAAGTATACTTTTGATACCAAAAAGCAGACCCTTATTGCAGACAATAAGACTCAGAAGCTCACAACCAAAGAGTCAGAGCTCCTGTCTTTGTTATGTCAGCAGGTAAATGATATACTTGAAAGAAACTATGCATTGAAATCGATATGGATTGATGACAATTACTTTAATGCAAGAAGTATGGATGTATATATCACCAAATTGCGTAAGCTGCTTAAAGATGATCCCCAGATAGAGATTATTAACATACATGGCAAAGGTTATAAGCTCATCGCACCGGAAGAAGGTGAAGAATAACGAAGCCTGCACTAATTGTATATCGACAAAGGCCGCAATCATTCACACGAATGTTCGCGGCCTTTGGCAATATATATTTTGAGAGGTTTAGACCCCGCTTTACAACAAATAACAGCCAAGGATGCAACCCCGAGACCACCAATTTTTTTGTGAGACATGGCCTAAATATTTATATATTGGGGTTACATTATGGCGATTTTTTGCTAAATTTGCAGTAGTAATAAAACGGGAAACTTATACCTTATAAAATATCTATATGGGACACATCAGTCTTAGAGGCCTTGGAGTGGCAATTGTTACACCCTTTCTGCCTAATAAGGAGATAGATTACGAGGCACTCTGCAATCTTGTAGAGCATATCATAAACGGCAAAGCCGATTATATAGTTGTATTGGGCACAACCGGAGAGACCCCTACCCTCTCCCCTGAAGAGCGTAAGCAAGTTCGCGACACAGTGCGCAATGCAGTGGCAGGACGTGTTCCGTTAGTGCTTGGCATAGGAGGCAACTGCACTTGGTCTCTGGTAAATGAAATAAAAGAGACAGACCTGACCGGCTTCTCAGCCATACTTTCAGTCACGCCGTTCTATAATAAACCTTCGCAGGAAGGTTTATATCAGCACTTTGCAGCCGTAGCAAATGCAAGTCCCGTGCCGGTGGTACTATATAACGTGCCCGGGCGCACGGGCACTAACATCTCGGCTGCGACGACATTGCGACTTGCTAACGAGTTTGACAATATAATTGCCATTAAAGAAGCGTCAGGCAATTTCAAGCAAATAGAAGAGATAATCAATGGCAAGCCTGAACGTTTCCAGGTAATTTCGGGCGATGATGCGCTCACTTATCCGCTGATAACACTCGGTGCAGAAGGTGTAATCTCGGTGGTTGGTAATGCTTATCCTCAAGAATTTGGGGATATGGTTAGATTGTGTCTAAACGGCAACTTTAAGGAAGCTCTGCCGATTCATTATAGTTTTACAAAGCTTTACGACGAACTGTTTGTAGACGGTAACCCGGCCGGTGTAAAAGCCCTTTTGCACAAGATGGGTATGATACACAACGAACTCAGACTGCCTTTGGTAGCAACAACTATTGAATAAAGATGATAGATCCGGCAACAGTGCAGCGCATCAATGATGTAGCAGACATCGTAGAGGTGGTGGGAGACTATGTGCATCTCATACGACGCGGTGCAAACTACATGGGTTTATGCCCATTTCATAATGAGCGCACTCCATCTTTTTCGGTCAATAAACAGCGCAATTTCTGTTATTGCTTCTCATGCAAAAAAGGTGGTTCGCCGGTCAACTTTATCATGGAGAAGGAAGGTCTCAATTATCATGAGGCCCTGCTTCACCTTGCAAAAAAGTATGGCATCGAGGTTGTGGAGCGTGAGTTGAGTGATGAGGAACGAGCAAAACAATCTGAAAGGGAGTCCATGTTCGTGGCCAATGAGTGGGCCATGCAACACATGGAGAAGAATCTCACCGAAACAGAAGAAGGACGTGATATCGGACTGACATACCTGACTCAGCGTGGTGTAACCGATGCTGCAATAAAGGCATTTCATCTCGGATATGCACTCGACAAGGGCTATGCACTTACTGAGGCAGCGGGTAAAGCCGGATTTAACATAAACGTATTCAAAAAGCTCGGACTGGTTGGCACATCACAGCAAGGTCGAGACTATGACCGTTTCAGGGGACGGGTGATTTTCCCTATCCTTAACACTGCCGGGAAGGTCATTGCTTTCGGAGGACGTGATCTCAAAGGTGGCATCGCCAAGTATATCAATTCACCCGAATCCGAACTCTACAAGAAGAGCAACGAACTCTACGGCATATATCAAGCAAAATCAGCCATTGTAAGCGAGAAAAAGTGTTTTCTTGTGGAAGGCTACATGGATGTGATAGGCATGTGGCAATGTGGCATGAAAAATGTAGTCGCATCATCGGGTACGGCTCTTACAGATGGTCAGATTGCTATGATTCACCGCTTTACCGACGACATCACATTGATATATGATGGGGATGCTGCCGGAATTAAAGCATCTCTCCGAGGTATTGACATGCTGGTTAGCCATAACCTTAAAGTAAAAGTGCTTCTACTACCTGACGGAGATGATCCCGATTCATTTGCACGCAAACATACTCCTGAAGAGTTCCGTAAATATGTAGAGGAGCATGAGACCGACATAATTCGCTTTAAGGCGCAAGTTATGCTCGACACTCTTAAGAATGATCCGCAGCACCGTATTGACGCGATCAACAGCGTAGTTACTTCAATAGCCCACATTCCTGACAACGTAGCACGAGATGTATACGTGCAGGAATGCAGCATGATACTCAACATTCCTGAAGAAAGCATAGCAAAATCTGTGGCACGGGCAAGAGCTCAAATTGTGCAAAAGATGAAGCAGGATAGGCTGCGTAAGCAGCAACGCCAATCATCTGAAACACAATCGCAGTCATCTCAGATACCGAATCTATCTCAAAATGCACAGTTGCATGCACACACTTCAGAATCTTTGCAACAGCATGAGAGTGATCAGGAAACAGTACATGGAGAGAACGTCATTGGGTCATATCAAGTTTCAGGTACAATAAATGAGACCGATTTCAGAGACCGGCAAGCTTCGAATCTACAATTACAATCGCCACTCTATCCACTTGAAAAGGCCGTGATAAAATATTGCGTGCGATATTCATTCATGAAATTTTGCTCCTATGAAGATACGACATCCCAAGAGCAATCAGCTACACCACGTATAGTGACATTGGATGTACTCAGCTTTGTAGAAGAGGAACTTCGCGATTCAAACATGAAATTCTCGGTCAGCTTATTCTCGCGGATGTTCGATTTACTCAAGGGTATGCGCAACGGATTTGAGACCTATTCGCAACATCGCACCGCTGAGCTTGAAGAGCGACTTTCTCAAATGCGTAAAGATGGCTACGACAAAATCAGTGAAAAGGCCTTATCGGTAGATGAAATTAGAAGAGAGGAGCAAAAGCTTGAGCAGAACATCACAACCGAGAGAGAGACTGCAATTAAGGAAATTTGCAAGGATTATCCATGCAGGATACTCGGAAGTCACGAAGATGATGATATAAGAAGGCTTGCACTTGAATTAATGATGGAAAAGCATCATCTGAGCAATATATATCTTAAAGATGGGACTACCGAACTGGAAGAAGACCGCTTAAGCGTATTGCTCGTTAGAGCACTTGATGAATGGAAAAATGAGTTGATAAATCAGAAAATAAGGGAGCTTTTAAAAAAATTTCATGCGGCAAGCCGAGACGGAAACATCGAAAAGCAGACAGAAATTCAAGCTGAACTCAATTCACTGATGAACATGCGAAAAGAGATGTCAAAATATATCGGAGAGCGCATCGTGTTCAAATAAGCATCGCGCATGCGCTGGAGGTGGCACTTCCGGCGATTATAATATAATATTCGTCGATTATAATATAATATTAAAGCAAGTCCAATACCCTCTGGGTAAAGTCTTTGTCAGACAGTTCGTGTGGAAGCCATGTTATTTTAGTGCCTCGCTTCTCCATGCCTCTGAACCATGTCATCTGTCGCTTGGCAAATTGGTGAATGGCGGTTTCAAGCGACTTGAACATTTCCTCATATGTCAATCTTCCAATCACATGCAATGTTACATATTTATATTCAAGGCCATAATAAATCAAGTCGTCAGGGCTGATACCACTATTAATCAAAGACCTGACTTCTTCGACAAGTCCTCCTTTTAGACGTGTATCAAGTCGAGATGTTATTCTATAACGACGCACATCACGAGGTATATCCACACCAACCACGAGCGAATCAAGAGGCTTGCAGTATGTCTTATCAGAGTTAACTGCTGCCTCAGGATGCATCTTATAATAAGTCTGAATCTCTATTGCCCTCACAGCACGCTTGCATGTATCGATGTCAGTGGTATTATGAAGGGTTTTCATGCCTGCCAGAATCGAAGAAAGCTCTTCGAGCGACTTACCCTTTAATTCCAATCTCAGTTGTTCGTTTACAGGAACCTCCGGCAAACGAACACCATTAAGGGCATTTTCTACATACATCCCGCTGCCACCACATATCACAGGCGTCACACCGGCTACGACAAGACGGTCATACACCTCATGGAAATCTTGCAGATAGCGATGCAGATTATACTTATCTCCTGCATCGGCAACATCAATCAGATGGAAAGGCACATCTTCATATTCATCCAGGTCTTTACCTGTACCCAAGTCCATTCCCCTATATACTTGCCTTGAATCAGCAGAAATAATTTGTCCACCGATTTCTTTCGCAATACAGACGGCCCTATGTGTCTTGCCGGATGCTGTGGGGCCAACAATGGTTATTGATCGTTTCAACATCCTCCGCTATTACGTTTTTTAGAATCGGTTTTGCTGCCGGTCATCATAGTGAACTTATTCAGCCATTTGCGCCACTGGAAACCACGCGTATCAGAATTATACATCGAAATTCTTAACCACTTGTCATCCTGAAAATCATAATTCCCATCACGCACCTCCGGAAGCGTTATGGTAGGCTGATAACTTTTCAGTTTCAACTTTCTGTAGCCACGGCTATCGAAAAGCTTTTGAGTCAGAACTATTGTGATTAATCGCGATAAGTCAATCAGCAACGGACGTGCCATGACCTGCGGCATTTCGTTATACACAATCTTCACTTCATCAAAATTTATCCATTCTCCATTTACATTTAAATCCGGATAATTCTCAATATCTCCGTCAAGATAGTAAAAATAACGAAGCACACGATGCTTGGTAAGCTCCATCTTTCGGCCAAAGAAAAATCTCAGTTGACCTGACTTAATTCCACACATTCGCTGAATTATGCCCTGCACTTCAGCTGTAGTCATACCGTTCACATTTCGCTTGGTGACAAACGGAGTGTCAATCACAAAGCGATTTTCCACATAAGGGTCGGCCTCATGATTATTAAGGAAGATATTGTTGCCGCATATCACGTAGTAGCGAATATACGTCTTGGTGGTCATATCATTGAGTTCTTCCTCTGTGATAATCTCGCCGCTGTCTTTCAGGTCGAGGTATATGTTGTAATATCGCGCAGCAAAATAAATCTCGTCAAGAATAATAGCGATAACATTAAGCCACACAAAGATATACCAATCTTTACCATTTACAATTGCCTTGTTATAATACCATATGAAATAATATGCCCATATCACCACTGTCAGGATGGCGAAGAGCCATATCATATTGACGAGTTGAAGCCTGGATTCGGAACTTATGATTTCTCCGAGTTTGCCACGCTCCATAGACAATCCTTTTGACACCTTACAGTCAATACATATGGTAAGTCTATTGCGTCGTAGATAAAATACAAGCAGCGTTAACAAGTATCAGAGCCGGAATATAAGGATAATTGAAAAAAGACAATTCCTTTGGAATTGATATTATGTTCCAAATATCAACTACATTCAGGATTATAGATACAAAAGAATATACAATGACGCAATAAAAAATTGCATAAGGTACAACCATGCAAGTCGACAGATTAGAAACACGGTTGTTGTAAAGAATGGTGTAGAGAAATGCTGCTGCGAGAAGACCGATAATAGGAGAGAAATAAAAAGGCAAGAACTTAGATAGCACAAGAGTGACCATCATGACCAGTAAGCCAATCGAGAAATTCTTCCAAAAATAGAAGAGCTGTGTGGTGTTTACCTTGTTAAGATCTTGCATGCTGATTAGTTAAGATTATAAGTTCTTGTTAAGGAAATCCAACACTTTACGATACAACTGAGTTCTCGCATTAGTCATGCGCAGGCTATGTTCAAAACCGGACATAACAAACATGTCGAAAATTTTGCCTTCGTAATTTAATTTGGATGTGTAACGAAGTGTATTATAGAAATGCACATTATCATCGCTCGTACCTGACATGATAAGAAGACGGGCATTCATATCGTTAGTCTTATTGAGCGTAGATGCTTCATCATATCCGGATTGATTCTGCTGAGGAGTCTGCATGAACCTCTCCGTATAGATAGAATCATAGAATCGCCAGTCGGTGACAGCAGCCATTGCAACACCTGCCTTGAAAGGATTATTGCTTGCGCTGAGTTCCATAAGGGTCATGTATCCGCCATAGCTCCAACCGAAGCAAGCCATCCTGGATGCGTCGACATAAGGACGAGAGGCGATAGCTCGTGCACCGGCAATCTGGTCGGCAGTCTCAAGTTGACCAAGTCGCTTATATACAGCACTTGCCCACTTGCGCGAACGGTTTCCTGTGCCACGACCATCCACAGCGGCCACAATATATCCTTGCGATGCAATATAATAAAGCCCATCCATTTTCCACGAATTCAGCACAAGCTGGGAGTCAGGACCATTATACTGATACATCATAAGAGGATACTTTCGTGAAGCATCAAAATCAGATGGCAAAATGACATATGCATTCATTAGTTCACCTTCGGCGTTGGGAACAGTGAAAAATTCCATGCGGGGGGCCGAGGCATACTTTGCTGCATAAGATTCATTAAGTTCGAGGTTCTTCAGCAGCTTACCCTTATTGTCGCACACCGTATAACGAGGCGGAATCGATGCCGAACTATATTTTCTTACATAAAAACGGAAATTGCTGCTGAATGAAGCCGACTCAGTACCCTCCTCATTATTTAGAAGCGTCACTTTGCCTCCTCGATCCACAGCTGCCACATTACGATTAATAGCACCCTTCATGGTGTTTTGCACGTAATGCACTCCGCTCTTATCATCCTTGCCATAATAATCGGTGATGTTCCAGTCGCCTGAAGTAATCGTGCGCAAAAGATTGCCTTCGTAGTTATACTCATACAAGTGGCGATATCCTGTGCGCTCGCTTGCAATAACAAACGATGTGCTGTAATATTTGACCATCTGGTAAGTCTCCGGAGTCAACCATGCATCGCTTGTCTCAGTCAGAATCTTGTGTGCTACAGTAGAAGCCGGATTCACCTTATATAAATCAAGATGATTCTGCTCCCTGTTTAATACCATAGCCATAATATTCTTGCCCCCGCCATCAAATTCGAGACTCGGCACATATTTGCCATCTACAGGCAAGTCCATCTCTTTGGTAGTGCGATTGTCTACATTGTAAGCGAGCACCGTAACCTTGGAGTTAGGATAGCCGGCAAGAGGATACTTATAAGAGAAACTTTCCGGATATAATGGCGTTTCGCTGTTATCGCCCTTATAATATCCGTACTCATCGAATGAATATACAGGCACTTGTGTCTCATCAAAACGCATGAAAGCAAGCACCGAATCATCAGCACTCCAACGCATTGTGTTTAAAACGCCAAACTCCTCTTCGTACGACCAATCAGGAGTGCCATAAATAATCTCATTAAGTTTACCGTCTTCAGTAACCTGTTTGTCAGACTTATAATCTATATTTGATATAAAAAGATTATTATCTCTCTGATAGGCAACCATCCTGCCGTCATGACTAATAGTGGCACCACGCATCGGGCCTTTTTCAGACACTTTAGCAAGCGTGGACCGCAATATATCATATACATAATAGTCGGCAGTGAAGGAATAACGATAAATTTTCTTTGAATTATTCCACAATAATATCTTCTTACCGTTGGCACTTATCTCATAACCATCGAAGCTGTCGATCTTAATGTCTCCCTTAACTCCGTCGAGCGAGAACAATGTGCCTGTCTTCTCTCCTGTGCGATAACTAAAGACCTCGATCGCTCGCCCGTTGTCTGACAAAGCAGCAAACGTTTCACCATCTGCAAGCGGACGCATCTCCTTTATTGCAGCCGGTGCAGAAAGTTTAGGGCTGCAATAATCATCAGCAGTAAGGGCACCCGATGCCGGCAAAGCTGCGCTGATTGACACACATCCGGCTGTCAGTAGCCCATATAATATATTATTGTGAATATTCATTCTTTAAGTTTATATGACTGACTCTCTTAGAAACTGTTTAAAATTAGAATTGAAAAAATGTTATAGGGCATAACA
>CAJUIJ010000029.1 GCA_910586175.1 uncultured Muribaculaceae bacterium
CTCCCGGTGGCTTCGCGACATCGAGACTGAAGGATGAACCCGTCGCGAAGCCACCGGGAGAGAGGAGCCTCCGGCGACGACAATAAAGCAAAAACAATAATGAAGCACAAAAGAAGTGTCGCAGACAAGAGCTGTTAGAAGCTCTGAGTCTGCGACACTTATTTCTTCACTTGCGATATTGAGGGGTTTGCGCTGCTGAATCTGGAGGGGAAGCCACCCTGACTGTCGGCACTCCACACTGACAGCCTTCAAACAAGTCGGCACTTTAACCAAACCGACACGACGGCAACTCATCATAATTTCCAATCCAAGATTCTGCATAAAAACTGCGCAAAACCAACAAGCCGCAAAATTAATACACCAAATCGAATCCCACAAGTTTTTTAACAAAAAACCTGCATCTGCATCACAAGATTATTATTGAGAATAATATTATTCTCAATAATAATTGATTTGCAAACATTCTGACATCGTGGACGTGCAGAAGCACGTCCCTACGGATAATTAACCACTAAAAGGGAAGGAGGCTGCCACTCGGCTACCTCCTTCCCTTTTAGTGATCAATGTTACTTCTTAACTATCTTGACTATGTAATGCCGGTCCGAAGAGATTGCTTGCACGATATAGCATCCCGGAGATATGCCTGTCATGTCGAGGTTCGTCCCGCTTGCCACATCACTCCATTCGCGGGTCAACGCCCCCGCCATATCAAGCAACATCACCTTGCGAAGCACCCCGAAAGAGCCTTCGAGCATCATCCTGTCGCCCACCGGCACCGGTGTGACCCGGAGTCCATCGGCTTCATCGCTTGCCATATCCACACCACTATAGTCAGAGGTCTGAATCCATGATATACTCTTACCACCGCGGCCCTCGTAACCATCACCATCGGTTATACCGCCGGTCAGCACTGAAAGCACATAGTTACCCTTGCCGAGAGTTGCCGATCCGAAGTCTATTTCAAAATACTGATTGCTCATTTCCACCACACCGACATCGGCAAGCGACACAGGTTCACCCGCACATGTCAGCGTCAGGTCGTCGGCGGTAAATGTGGAGCCATCTATCGGTTTGCTGAATTTCACGCCGATTGTCTCAACAGGCTTGTCATACGATTCACCCGGTTCGATGCCGGTAAATTCCACAACCTCAAGTTCGACTTCGGGTCTGGGTTCGAAGGTAAGTGTATAGGTCTCGACAGGTCTGTCCGGCTTCACCACGGCATGAAGCATATCCTCATGCACGGGATCTTTACCATCTGATATTGTTGCCCAAGTCTGCCAGAAATTGTCGACCGGCATCTCCTTGCCGTCGCTCTTCCTGACAACAGACACCAGCCGCTTACGTCCACCCGCAGGGTCGACCATGCTGCCGAAATACCATACATCTGTCTGCGAGGCACCCACCGTCACAGTCACATCATACTCATTATCGGCTGTCTGCTCAGCAGTCATGCCGGCCACGGGTTTGGCTCCGGTCTCCGCCGAACCGTCACTAAAATATACTGTGTCGGCAGTGTCGGCAGCATCAAGTATGTCGTTCACCAGGAAGCCTCGCACTGGCACCTCTCCGCGATCATCGGCCGTGAAGCCATGCACAAGCTCATGGATAGTCACCTTGTCGAGAAGCGAAAGGTCAGGATTGCCGTAGCTCGTGACATGTGTAGCCGTCACATCATAGTCTATAAAATGGCCAAGCAGCGAAGCCTCCAGCCACCATTGTGCATAGCTCGCCGTGCCGGCGGCTATCGTGCCGAAATCGGTGGCGATGCTTCCGCCAAGACTCATCACTTTCTCCGCACCGTTGAGCTGCGAACTCACCAGCGAGAAGTCTATCAGCAGGCCCTTTTCATTTTCGATTATCTCAGGCTGTCTGGTGAGCATCCTCACATTTGTGGCATCGCCCGCACCCTTGTTGTTGATAACAACAGCAAATTCAGCAGGCTGTTTTTCCTCAATAACCTCAGGTGTCAACGGGTCATCGGCATACACGTTTCGCTGCATGAAGTATGTAAGGTCGAGTTCCGGCGAGGGCTTCACAGTGAGCACTGAGGGATACAGGTTGCGTGTCACCACTTTGCCATTATATGGATCCATATAAGAGATTGTACCACCAAACGAGTATCTGACATCCTTGTCGGGTGCCGCATACTTGGTAGGTATGAAGAGCACGGTGGCCTTGCCTGTGGCCTGCGCCGCAAGATCCCAGCCACCCGGAAGTTCCGGCGCACCGGTAAAGCCATCCAGACTCTCTGCATTAATCTGGAACTCATGCGATGTCGCCACATTACCCTTGTCGTCGCGCACCACAAGATTGAGCACAAGGTCTTGCATCGGCTCGCTCTCATGACCGTTAAATACGGTCAGCGTGCCACGGAAAGCTTGACGTGTCATCGTCATGGTCTGCGAAATCTTCAAGCTGACTGTGGCACACACCGAATTCGACTCCATGTCGTGCAGATAGTCCACATATTCTTTATGGGTAGTGAAATACTTGTCAGTGAGGTTGCCATATCCATCAGACTCCGCTTTGATTACGGTTTCCTCGTAGGCATCGAGCCGTGCTGAAAGTTCATCCTCACTCGGACTCGTCGTTGCAACTCCATTGGCATGCATATACAAATTGCGGGCCTGTTCGAGCGTAACAGATGCAGGCTTATGTGCAAACAGCTCCTCATCGGTCGGTTCATAACCATCCGCAAGCCCATATACATACTCCATGAAAGCTACCTTGTCGTCATCATATTCGCCGCACCACACTTCATCACCATAAAGCATGAGCATGAATTGCTGCATTGTCTCCAGCTGCTCCACATATGCCTGACCTACTTCCGTGTATATGTCTGACATGGAGTGGCCCGAACCGCTCTCAGCCTTGGCTTTCGATTTAGCGCCTCCCGTTGTACCCTTCTTGCAGGGTTCGGCAGCTTTCCTTACTTCGACCACAAAGCTGCCTATATCCCAGAGATTACTCAGCAACTCGCCGGCTTTCTGCTTGCCGGTAAACTCAGCTACATCCTTGCCGCATTTCTTAACCACAAAGTAGAAGCTGTCGCCTCTGTGACCCTCACGATATTGGTCTATAGCCTCGTTCATCGCCTCGCTCAAAGCTTTCAGCCAAGTCTGACCGGTGAGCGTGGTGATAAGCTGGTCGGCCATCTTGGCATCACATTCGTTGCAGATTGAGAAGGTAGACTTCGGTTCGCCGTAACTGCCGTCACCGCCAAACTTATTGCCACCGTCTGACGACATACCGCCACCGCCACCACCGACCATGGGCATCTGCCATCCGTTGCCGTAGATTTTCTCAAGCACTTCGCCTAAGGCCATCATTGTGGCCGAGGTGGCACACATCTTCATGGCCATGTTTTCTGCCGTTGTATTGAACTTTATATGCTTACCACACATGCCCTTGTATGAATTTCCGGCAGCCGCCATACAGTTGTTGAAATTCTGGAACATATTCTCAACAATCTCCCGGCGACGCACACGCTGCTGCGTTTCGTCGGCAATACGGGTGATGCGTATAGGCACATCCACGCTCTGCTGCGCATCGAGTTCGAAGGGTTCGGTATAGTCGAGAGCCTCAAATTTCCATTCGGTAAGGTCGGTGGGGAGAAGCAGGCGCACGTCAAATGCACGCATCAGGCCGACGTTGGTCAGGTTCATAGTAATCATCGTGGCATCGCCAACAGCCATATTGTCGCCATCTATTCTCTTGGGGAGTGTCACTTTGACCACCGGCATCGGCACATTGGTTTCGTATTTCACCAAGGTCTCGATCAGGTATTCATCTTCCACCTCGGTCTCCTCAACATCCCATGATATGCTGATAGGATTGTAGCCCACATCGGCTGTAACGGTCAGAGTCTCACCGGGACTGACATACACGAAGTCGCGGAACGCCTCATGCTTCTCGGCCACCACATCGAGCTGATAGTAGCCGGCCTGAAGCTCCACTGTGCAGACCCCCTCCTCACCGGTGTCGGTGAGCAGCACCGGAAGCCCGGTGGTGGGATTGCTCAGCGCCACATCTGCATGAGCCACATGCGGAGCCTCCTCGGTATAGTAAGTGTATTGGTCACACACCTCTATGCGCAGCTTGCCGGTCCTTTCGGTCACCGGTATCACGCTGTAGGGTATAGACACGCCATCACCTTTCTCACAGTTTATGCCGAGATGTCCGGTCACTGCCATATTGAGGTTCATCTTGCTGTTTGAAGCAAGTTTGAGCACCACTGTTGCCTCCTCGCCCGGTTGCAGCGAAGGCATAGTGGCCGGTGTCACCGCGCTAATCCATTCAGGCAGTGCAAGCGTGATTCGGCCGGTCTCCTGACCACCGGTGTTGGTAATGGTGAATGGATACTCCATCGGTTCATCGATGCTCAGGTTGGTCTCTATGCTCTCTACTGATGCAGTGAGTGAAGCTGCGGGTGTGCTTGCATAGTAATAGAGCGTCAGGGGAAGTGCCTCGGCCTCGGCAGAAGTGACGCGGAGATTCACTTCGAGCCATTCGGTGCCTGTAGAGCCACGTTTCGCCGTCAGGGTGAAAGGTAATTCCACGCTCGCGCCACCGGGTATCTCGCGCGGTATGCTCGCCTTCACCTCCACATCGTCGCCCGAATAAGCCACGTCCACCTTCACGCCGCTTATCGGCAGCGTGCCGGGGTTGCGCAGCAGCAGCTTACCGCTATATGGCTTGCCGGTAACCAGACGGCATATCACCGGCTGACTGTTGTCATAGCTTATGCCGTAGATGTCGAAGCCGGCTTGCTCGCTCCCCGCACCCTCGCCGGGATAACATGCGCCCACGCTGAAGTGACCGTATTGAGTGCCATAGGGCTTGTAGAGAGCGGAGAAAGCACCTGCTGCATCGCTATGAGCAGATATTGTCTGACGTGCATTACCATTCACCACGTAGATTTCAACGTCGGCATCAGCGATTCCCTCACCGCTCAGCTGACCGGCTATGCTCACTTGTTCGCCGGGCGCATATATTGCCTTATCTACTGACACAATGGCCTGATAAGGTGATCTGACGCGCACTTCCACAGGCACTGAGGTATTGTTGGTGTAGAGGTATTCCTTTACCTGCTTGTTGCCGTTGAGTTTGGCGACGAGCTTGTATGCACCTATCTTGTCGGGCATCTCCACATCCATCTTCACATATTCCGTACCGGTCGGGTCAATCTCGCCTGTAGTGTAGGCTGTTGCCATCACTTTGCCATCGAGTTCCAGCTCCACTTTCATCGCCTCGCGCAACTTGCTGCTACCTACGTTCTGCACGCTGACCGTGACCTCCACGTGCTGTCCGGGCAATACCTCTTTGTCCGAGACTTGCATAGCTGACACTTTAGCGTCAGGAAGCGTGGAGTCTGAGATCATTGCCCAGAAGGTAGCCTTGGCAAAGCCCTCGGCCTCTGCGCTGAATACCACCGTGCGGGAGTCATCCTCGACACCATTAGACGGAGCAATCACCTTGACTGTAGCTGAACTCTCTCCTCGCGGTATCACCACCTCGTGATCATATACAAGCACATCGTCGGCATCGCTCGCAACATGTACGGTCAAAGCATTGGTCGTCGGAGTGTTGCGGCTTATGGTGAGAGTTATGCCGTTGGCATCACCCTCCACTATCACCGAAGCGGAAGATTTTATACCTATAGACGGGCCGTCATTGTCGATTATCCTGACATGCTTGCTTACCGAACCGACGCTCGACACCGGTGCTGAGCAGGAGCAAGAGGCAATGTAGACGGCAGCAGTAACCTCCACATCGAGGTCTCCGTCCACCAGATTGTTGTCGAGCACCCCTATTGCAAACTCAACGCTCTTAACCCCGGCCGTCATCTCTATACGACGCGACGGATAATACAGCTTGCCATTGGAGTCATCGCTTATCTCTATGGTGACAGCTTTATCGAAGTTGTCGGTGCGTGTTATCACTCCTTGTATGGCAGCAGGTCCTGCATCTTCGCTCACCTCCGTAGGGGTCAACTCCATGGTCAGTGTGGGAATATCGTCATCCAACACCGTCACAGGCACTTCGGCTCCCAAATATCGCTGTGCGGTGGCGAATATTGTCATCTCGGCATCACCATCCACACGATCGTTCTGCAAAGCTGTGGCTGTAACGCTCGCTTTCGTGGTGCCCTGCTTCACGGTCACAGAGGCCGGCATATCCAAGCGTCCGCTTATGTCGGCTGCAAGTTTGACCTCCAAATCGTCTGTCACAGCGCGTGGCACTTCCACTGTGAGAGTCATGGACTCACCCTCGCTCACCTCGTCAGGCTCAGCCGTGAGTGTAAGCAAGGGCAGTTCATCATCTATAATCTTGATTAGTCCTGACACTTCATCATAGCCGTTGCCCGACACACTGAGACTCACCTCGGCATCACCGTCGGTCATATCGTTATCGGCTAAGGAAAGTTCGAAATAGGTCGCAGACTGGCCTGTAGGTATAGTTATGCTTTCGGGTGCCGACAAGCGTAAGTCACCTTCGGTCATGGTCACACCGAATGTCTCGGCCTCAGTCCAGTTACCGCTGCGAGAGAGCCGCCCGCGTATCTGCCTGTCGGTACCCTCGCGCACCTCCGCCGGGAGTTCAAGTGTAAGCTCCTTGAGCAGAATCAAAGGTTCACCGCTACCCACAGTGGTATTGTTGGCCTGACATTCATCTATCTCACCACTTGTGGCATAGGGAGTCAGCGACACCGCCACATTTACAGGGCCTGACAATCCGGGCAGTTTGCTAATAGCGAAAGTTGCACTACGCGACACACTTCCACCAGGCTCCAGGTTTTCTCCATCATATTGGATAGTACCCAAAGTGCTTCTCCGCCCGTCGGCATCCACCAAGTATACAGTCTCACTCCATCCACCGGTAGAGGGAATTATGCCACGATTCTCCACACGCCAGTCTACATCCACACGATCGCCGGGCATGACCTCAGCCGCTGCCACGCGGATGTCGCTCACCACAAAGTCGGGACTTTCGGGAAGCGTCTCGGGTATTGCAATCACCTGCACACTGCCGTTAAGCACATCAACGGGAGTCTGCGTGCCGTCAGCCTTGTATATAACCCCCTTGGCGATCGCGACAGGAATTGTCGTATCTACCTCGGCCGAGGCGTCAAGATGTCCGGGAATACGGAGCACTGCACCGTTGGCTCCTGCGAGCGGTTCTGAGCCACGCACCTTGAAGCGCGTTGCGCCACTCTCCACACTCTCCATCTCCAAGGTGTGGGCGCCGGCACGTGTCGAAAGTGTAGCCGACTCCATGTCAAGACTCACAAGTTCGGGAGCGGTCACATCCACATTTATGCCGGTGATATCATCCTTGTTCTCAAGCAGCACGTTATAGACAAAATCAGATCCGGGCATGACCAGCTCGCGGCCACCGTAAATCATATTGCGCTTGGTTGAGGGGGACGACGGTTCACCCGGATTGGTGGGCGAGTATTCGCAATTGGCAGTAAGCTGCATATCTTCCGTGCCCATCGTCACATAAACTCCCGTGGAGTTAGACAGCACTTGGCCTTCTGCATTGGTCCAGTTCTTTAAAACATAGCCGGAATAGCATGATGCGTTTAGCCATATACTCTCACCTTCATTATACTTCGTTCCGGAGGTGATATTGAATCCGCAGCTACCTGCCGGCGAAGACTTGACATACAACCTGTGCTGCTTGGCCGGCGATATCGGTTCCGACGGGTTGCCGGGATTGTAGCGGTAATTTGCTGTCAATCGGTTATCGCCTTCAAGCATGGTATATGTCATATAGCTCGAATTGCCTATCACTTCGCCATCGCGGGTCCAGTTTACAAACAGGAAGTCGTTGTAGCTCGATGCGGAGATGTTGACTTTTTGCCCCACCTCATATGTGCCGCTACCGTTGGTGTAGCCGGCTCCCGATGGATTCACTCCAATTATAAGCCGCCCTTTGGCCACCGGTGTAGTTGGTTCGGTGGGGTTGGTTGGCGAATATTCAAATTTCGCCACTATCAGCATATCCTTTTCTCCGGATACAAAGCTGTAGCTCGTGGATGTGGATAGCCTTTGACCTTCCGTATCTTGCCACTCCACAAATCTATAGTTAGAATATGCAGAGGCCCGGAAGCTCACATTTGAGCCGGGCTGAACGGTGGCGCTTGACGGAGACACACTACCGGCCCCCGACGGTGTGACAGCCACTCTGACAGTCACGCCGCCCGGTTCGGGAGGGTTGGTGGGATTGTAGTCTGCCCGCAGCCCAACTACTGTCAGCAACAGCGAGAGGAGTACCACCGGCACACCGATATATTTCTTGTATCTCATCTTGGATCTATTTATTTCACGATTCGCTTGCTTATCTCACGATTCGTTTGCTGACCTTGTTGCCCTGCTTCTCGATGTATATGCCGGGGGCAAGATCTGCATTAGAAGCCATCTTGTGACCGTCGAGGGTATAAATCACTTTATTTGACATCTGCTCAGCTTCCATCTCCAGTATGCTTGACTCTACAGGTTTTAGCATCAAGTGGAAACGGTCGAGACAGAAGCCTTGCTCTGCGGCTTCGAAGCTATATTCCTCCCCTTCTCCAAGGTCTGCATATTTGCCGGTAAGGCTATCATAAAGTTTTGCTTCACCGTCGGTCCTTGTGGCTTTCACCACATATTTGCCTGTTTGTGGCAAGTAAACGCCCATAGGTATGCTACCGTTAGTGGTAGGCCGCTCGCTTATCGAAAGGAAGTTGCCATCAGCATCCACGCTGAAGAGTTCTGCACTTGCCCCATCTTCAGCAAAGAATTTTGCCGCATCGCGTGCCGGCTCATACTCCTCCGATGCTTCTTCGTTGAGCACTATGCGCATTCGGTCTTCCGATACACTGCGGCTTCCGGCTATTTCGATGTTAAAAATAGACCTACCGCCCTTATCGGCATTTTTTGCAGCTACTGCCTGTGGACGAGCTACTTGTGAAGTGAATTGACGTCCCTTTATATCGAATGTCAACTCACCGTCTGCATCGGCCTGCTGCATAAAGAACGCTTGGGTGGGTTTCAGCACCACATTGTCGTCGATTAGTGAATAAGCGATATATTTTCTGTTATTCTCATCCCATAAGGTCACCGGACAGGTTAGGCCGCTATAGTAGAGATCGTAATAGCTTAACCAGGGATTGCCAACAAGATTCCAGCCGCTGTTGGCTGACGATTCGCTCTGCCATGCGTTTACAGGTGTAACCCTGTGCGCATTGCTGAGCATGCTTTCAAGTCCGGTGTTCTCAAGTTCCATCTCTATAGTCCCCTCTTTATTGGTCTGGTAAATGTATGCCTTTCCGGCCTCGAGCACACCATCGGCGGCCACATTTTTCCAACTTACACCGAAGCCATTTGCCGCACGGCTCTCTCCATCGTAATATCTGAACACGAAGCTGCCCGACGACAAGTGACGCACTTGTGACATCTGCACATCACAAGGCATTGTTATGAAATACCAGTAGCCACTATAAGTGTATAACCTCAATCTGCCGCTTTGTGCAGACATTGCCGGCGAACTATTGATAAGCTGTCCGTAATTGTTGTTACCGCTGCGCAAGTCCATGTAAACCATAAAGTCGTTCATGGGCATAGGTGCAGATCCTCCCACTGTCAGCCTACCCGTATTTTTGAGAGTCACCGAAGGTGTACCATCCATGCGGCGGTCATTGGTCAGCGACAAGTTGGAGGCAATTGTCCAGGAGTCGCTTTGCACACCACCCTCTATTGTGCCGAAGTTATGCCAATAGTCATCCAATTTGTAATCTACTACTGCGAAGTCGGGTACTATCAATGTGCACTTAGCCTTTGACATTGAAAACGGGTATGTATTTCCGCTTCCCGAAAGAGCCGATGGTGGAGTTGCTGCTCGGCATGTCACCTTGGTTATGTTATTGCAGTCTGCAAATTCTCCTGATTTATATGTGCTTATTCCGACAGGCAAAACTACCTCCGCAAGTTGCCGGTTATTGGCAAACGCACTACCGTTTAATAAAGTAACAGAATCCGGAAGTATTAGCTTTGTCAAGTTGCACGAATAGAATGCTCTGGTACCGATTGTTGTCAATGATTCAGGGAATATGACCTCCGCCAACTGCTCGCAATTATAAAATGCTTCATAGTCGATTTTATTCAAAGTAGCAGGCAGAAATATCTCTGCCAATTTAGTACAGTCCTTGAATGAATATTGCCCTATTGATGATGCTCCATCGGCTATGGTAACGGATGCCAACTGCTTTGAGCCATAAAAGCAATAATCCGATATGTTGGCTGTGGCCTTCCAGTCCACGTTTACAAGGTTCGGACAGTAGTAGAAGCAATTTGAACCTACTGAACGAACCGTAGCCGGTATCTCCACCTCTGTCAAGCCGCTGCGATAGAATGCCTTTTCTCCGATTGAAGTAACACCCTGTGGAAATAGGAAAGTCCTGAGATTCGTCTTGCTCTCGAACACGTTTGAAGGCATATTGCCTGAGGTTGCACCGGAGAGGTCTATATTTACTGCGCTCATATTGCTAAGCGTAGCCCAGTCCTGGTCGTTCATCGGGCCGCTGACCCGCAGGTTGACTACGTCCTTCAGCTTGTCAACCTTATAGAGCACTTCGACTCCGAGTGAGCCGGCAGACTCCAAGCTTACTTCTATCCACTCTATTTCGGGAGTCTCGGTTTCGCCGGGAGCGACCACCTCAGTTCCCTCTGCATGAACCGCACAAACCGGTGCGGCACCGATGATGGCAGCAGCAGCCACCAAACTTCTAATGTAAATTTTCATTTTTCTTATTGTTGTTTTGTTGTTTTGTTGTTGTTTTTGACATCATGACATTATGTCATTATGTCATTATGACACACTATCTTTATGACATTATGACATTATGACATGATGTCATGATGTTGTGTTGTTGTGTTGTTGTGTTGTTGTGTTGTTGCTGTTTTGTTGCTTTGTCATTTAGGCTTGATGTCGTTAATTTCTCTTGTGCCTACGCAGCGGGGATAGCCGGAGCAGCCCCAGAATAGTTGTCCTTGCCGGGTGCCTCTCATCACGGTCTTGCGCAACATCGGCTTCCCGCAAATCGGGCACTGCGGAGCCCCCTCTGCTTGTGCATTCTCGCGTTTCGCCTCTATGCGCGTCTGAGTCAGATTCTCCGCAAACCCTCCTGTTTGCTTGAAGTCGCGGAGTTGCGCTGTCAGCATTGACGTAAGCATATAGATTACTTTCAGGCACAACACCATCAGACAGTTGGCAGCATCCACTGCCTCTCCTCGTTCAAGATATACGTCAAAATGGCTCTTCTGCTTTGTTATATGGCGCATCGCATCTCCCAAGAAGTCTTCTCCATAGCATGGCCGTTCCAACTTGAATGTCACCACATGCTGATATCTTGGATCTGCCGAGCTCCACGGGGTCATCGAATGGCGCATCATATAGTTCATGAAGTCGCCCAAGAGCTCATGGGCGCTACCCTTAGCCACATCTGTGAGACGCATCTCTGTCTCCAGCGAGGTGTCATGACGACCGGAACCTTCTGCGATATTTGCACGGATAGACCGCGCCGCCTGGGTCATCTGGTCATACAGACGATGCCCCGGGTCAATATCATAAGCTACATACTTATCACAAAATCTCTGCGTGGCAAGCTCAATAATATTAGCCAAGACCCAAGCATTAAGCCAAAAATATGAGGGTGCAGAAGAAAAACTAATCGCCATAATCCATGTTATTTTAAAGTTATTGTTTTTTTGCTTTACCACTTCGAGGTTGCTTCTTGCTTGTCATTATGTTACTACGTCTTAATGACATAATGTCAATATGTCATTATGTCTTGATGTCTTGATGTCATAATGTCTTGTTGTCATGATGTCTTGATGTCGCGACAAGAAGTTTTGCCTTGGTCAGCAAGCGGTATCGCTCGCAAATATATTATTTTTCATGCATTTATCCAAAAAAATCGTCCGGGCATAATGCCATAATGCCCGGACGAAACTACTACAAACGTACAGTATGAGAATTAGTCAATTTTTGTTGCCTGAATTCTTTCTGATAAATCACTCCTTACTCGTAACGGATGTTGCCCACGGTCACGCGGTCGCGGCCCGAGTCGTTCTGCGAGTCTTTCTTGTACTGCACAACTACTGTGAAGTTTTCCACCTCGTTGCACTTGTAGGTGAACTTGCCGCTATCCTTGCCGCTCCTCTGCTCCACACGATATGCGCTCGACGGAACTGCACTCTTTATGCCGGGCACAACGTATATGTTCATGAAGTCTCCGTCGCGCTCCGAGTCTACAGTCCAGTCGAAGTTGAGCGAACCTGTCACTTCCGGACGCACCTGGATGAAGAGAGCCGAACTCGAATTGTCCTGGCCGTCGTTGGTCGAAATGTACTCTCCGGTATCTTCATTCTCCATCCAAGGATATGAATTGGTGTAAGCAATGTTGATATCAGCCTTATGTTCAAGTGTCTTGAAAGTGATCACGTCGCCATAGAGATAGATGGTCTTGCCCTTTACGGTCTGTCCATATTTGTCAGTCGTGTCTTTCTCTCTGCCGAGCTCCACGAACGCGCAGATATGATACTCAGTATCCGGTTCGAGATCGTTTATCGCCCTGCCGAAATCCACATCATCCACAATGCAGCTCACGTAGGAGATGTCGCCGCGTGAAGGCCATGTATTAATCGACTCATCCATCACGAACTCGCTCTTGTTGGTATATTTCTTCGAGATCATGAAGCCACCGTTTACACTCTGCACTCCCACTTTCTCGAAGGGTATATGTCCTTTGAGCATTGCCGACATCTCACTGACATCCTCCGGCTTAAGAGTGCCTACAGTGAGGCTGCTCGGGCCAAGTGTGGTGAAAGTCTTCACTTCGGGACTGTAGAAGTACTTGCCGTTCCATACGAACACCGTGCGATAGTAGTATGTAGTGCCGGGTATAAGATCCTTGGCAAGCTGCTGAAGCACCGTGTTGGCATTCTGGTCAGTAAGCACTTCCTTCGGTTCGTCGGGCTTAAGCTGAGTGTCAAAGTGGGTGTTGTCCCAATTCTCCCAATACTCCATTGTCAAGGTTTCGGCAGTGGCGAGAGCCGCATCGTCAGAATATATGAAACCATACTCTTGATCTTTGATCTCAATCTGGTCGAGGCCATTGTTCACATTACCGATGCTCGCGCGTCCCACAAGCATGGTGCTCAATGCGCAAACCTCTGTCGGGTCGCCTGTCACAAGGTTAATCTGCGACGAGGGGTCGAGTGTCGAGAACGACTTCACCTCAGCGTAGTTATAGGTGCTTCCGATCTTGATATATGAGCGGTAATAGTAGGTTGTGCCGGGCATAAGGTCTACGAGCTGCTTCTCAAACTTGCCGCTGGCAGTAGTGCTAACCTGAGCTTCCTCCACATCATCGCCGTTATACACGAGATAAAGGTTGTAGTCATAGGGCTTCTCACCCTCCTTTATATCCACTCCTTCCATATACACCACACCGAATGTGTGCGTATCACCGAGCTTAGAGAAGTCGACAGTGCCGAGCAGGATACCCTGGGTGTATGATACTGCACGGGTGCCACCTGTAGCCACCATGTTGTCGCCGAGCTTTCCATAGTCACCCTCTCCCGACATACTGCCGCCGCCATTGCCGCCGCCACCTCCGGGTTCATCTTTAGAGCAGGAAGGTGCAAGAACTACCATAGCGCATGCCAAGAGTGCGCTCACTAAGTACTTGATTGTTTTCATAAAAATTCATTGTTGCCCCGGCCGCCCGCGAAGCCGTTAGTTCTTATATGGATATAAAAAAGACGTGGGCAGCACTTCCTGCTTATCCCACATCAGAGGCCTTCGCATTGCCCATCAAACCTGGATAAGCAGCCGGTCAGCCCACGTTGGATTATAGTAACCTTCTCCGGCCGACGCAGCATACTAAACAACGCCACGCGAACCGGATTGGCTCTCGCATAATCTGCCCTGGACGTCACCCTTTGCGCTTCCATCTCATGGAAACACAAAGGGCTCCGCTGCACTATCTTCCGGTTGATTAGAAAGTTGCGAAGTTTCTGATGTGGAAGACAGCGTTGGATTTAACGCCTTTTCTTATTTCTGTCACCCTCCCTGCCGGCAGCTGACCGGCTCGTTCAGGCTTACATAAGACGAGAGTCCTATCTCGCCGGCCAAGCCTTTATGGCCTGACACAGCGCAAATTTAGCACTTTTATCGCATAATCACAAATCTCTCTAACTATAATTATGCAGTAAGTAATGAGTCATTTTATTTTCTTTATGGTCGTAGACAACCATAAATAAAGAGAGTGTATCACAAATTGTGATACACTCTCCTGACGAGTTATATGATATAATTAATCTATCAGTTATATGATGCAATTAATTTATCAGCGCACGATCTTGATTGTATTCACACCGTCGGTCACGATATATATGCCGGGTGCGAGTGTCTCGAGTGAGTTCTCGCCAGCCTCCACTGTGTTGACAAGCATGCCTGCCATAGTGAATATCTTGACGTCAGCCTGCGATGTGAGCACCTTGCTTTCGCTGTCGTAGCTCAAGCTGCCTTCTGCTGCAATGCCCTCAACTCCCGAATCTTTGGTGACAAAGGCTGATACGGTAATTACCCCCATGGAATCTGCATCCTGGCCGTCAACCACGTAGTCTGCCGAAATTGGCTTCTGACTGTCGTAGAGACAGTAGCTAACTACACGGAAGTCCGGAGAGTTGGCACTGGTGACGAGGTGTACTGTCTCTCCCTCGAATGCATTGTATTCGCCCACATAAGCTCCGTTGTCATCAATCCATACCATAGCATCGTTGGTGATGTTTTCGATAGTATTGAGGAATGTGTTGCCACCACGTATAGTGTAAAGCTGCTCTTGGCCTGAAAGCTCGAATGTGCCTCTGAACACGATATCGGTCACGCCATCGGGCACTGTCACAGTGTAGCTATCTTTGATTTCGTCGCCTATCTGCTCCTTGATAACATCAGGATAGATATAGTCGAAGCCGGTGAACTTGTAGCCACGCTCAGGAGTGGGAAGCACTGTGAATGTAGCGCCTGTTGCCACATTGGCTGTGAGCTGACCCACCTCGTTGATATATATGTAACCGAGGAATGAGTGGTTCTGCGGGTTAGATGTCTTGTAACCCGACACGTAGCAAAGCTCATATGTGGTCACATCGATAGTGGTCTCACCCTCGATCACGAATGTGGCGCTCTTCTTATCTTCTGCAAGCTCCACATCCTTGCCGTTCACTTTCACTGCATTCAGATAACGGTCGCCGAAGATCATGATCTTCACGCTATTGCCGATCTTCACCTCGTTGAGACCGATCTTAAGTGAGCCGTCACGTTCGCCGTCGGCGTTGAAGACAAGTGCAGACACGCGTTCCATATCCGTGTTGTAGCGCACCAATGCATTGCCCTCGGCTGCCACCCATTCCTCCACGTTTATCAGCACGTTAGTGGCCTTGCGCGGATAGAATGTATACACGCCAGTCTCTTCATCAAGAGTGGCCTGGACACCGTTAGTCAGCACGAAGCTCTTGATGAGCCAGCCTTCCTGCACGCCTACTGTAATCTCGGTGCCCGGGGTAACGGCCATAAGTTCTTCGAAGGGCACAGACTCTCCATCCTTTGTGATAATGAGTTTGGAAGAGTCACCAGTAACTGAGAAGGAGATGGGGAGAGGTTTGGGAAGCTCGGCTGTCTCAATAATTACAGTGCCGTCGGCAATAAGCTCGGCGTTGTATGAACCGTCAGCATTGGGATTCAGCAGTTCACCGCCTGCGCATACAGCTGTGATACGATATCCTGCAGTTGCCTCTATCTTGAGGGGATTCTGCACCGTCGAAATTTCGTTCACACCGTTGGCCAGTTCCACCACAGCTCCGTTGCCGGCGCCGCCGGTCACTGTCACTGCCGCTGCATTGTCAACATTGATCTGCATGCCGGTCTTCTTGGTGCCGTACATGGTGATTGTGCCTGTTTCGAGCACTTTGGCCGTAATCATACCGTTCATCTTATCGCTGACAACCTGGATTGCGTTGCTCGGATCAGCGAAGATACCGGTCAGGTTAGTGCCGTTGGCTCCGGCGATTACTATATTCTCACCCACACGCACTTTGCCTACCATGGCGCCATCCTTTTCGGTGAGTGTCACCTTGCCCGACGCGTCATTGATCACGTAGTTGTCGGCAGCAAGACCACGGGCACCGGCAAATTTCATATCTATCTGAGAGCCGGTGGCATCAATCACGAAGGTGTCACCCTCGGTAACTGTGCTACGCCAGCCCACCCAGTCGCTGTATACAAGATCGGTAGGTACGCCACCTTCGTCAACGCGTGTCACGGCACTGATGGCATCACCGGCCGGCCAGAAATTAAGATAGAGCGTACCCTCGGGAGCAGTGCAGCTGTAAGGACCCGATCCTGATAGTTCAACAGACTTCGTAACAGCCGGTTGAGCATCTTGACCACCTGTACCCTCCACAGCCTCCTTGAGTGTGGCGACTATTGATACATTAGTCGGAGCATTGATATCTACAAGGAAGTGGATGCCTTTCTCTTCGAGAGTGATGTTAAGCGAACCGTAGTCCTTGTTAGGGGTTACTGACCAGGTGCCGTCGCCATTGTCAACGGCGATTTCCTGCCACATCGCATCCTGATATGAAACATTAGTCACTTTATATCCCTCCTCTGCCGCAATCAGAAGTTCCGAGCCGGCGGGATATTTCAAATAGGCATTCTCAGTAACTATAGTTTTTTCGCCGTTGCAAGTGATGCTCGCCGCATTCATGTAATTGGCCATGACATAGGTGTTAAACTCCTGTGACACACCTCTTGTAGTGATCATAATCATCATCGGCTCGATGGAGCAACGGTAGATATCTCCGAAATAATTCTTGACATCGGGATCGTCTTTGGTTCCGTCACCTTCATGCTGTATCACTTCGCCGTTCTTGGTCATGTCGACGATTTCGGCACCTGCAGCCGGGCCAATGGCCAACGGTGATTGACTCGCATCGAGATCAAACGAGTTCATGCCGTCCTGTAGCGTGAGCGTGTTAGCTCCGTTGCCTGTTGTGACAACGATGTTCGCTGCATTGTCCACTTGGATGCGCACCATGTCGGCAAGTGCCGGCACCACGCCCAATGCGACAGTGAAGAGAAGCATTAGTAGGTTCTTCTTCATAAATGTTAAGTTTTAGTTGATAAATATTGTGATTATTTACTCTCTTACTTTAATTATTTACTCCCTTACTTAATGAGCGCCTTGGTTGTCTTGCCATTGCCATCGCGCACCAGATATATTCCCGGCACAAGGTTTCCGGCTTCCTGTCTCACACCCTGAAGATTGTAATATGTGCGCTCGCCTTCACCATCGGTCATTATATCTGCCACCGATGCCTGAACGTTATAATCGAAACTTACACTGCCATCCTCATTCTCGCGGATATTGGTGATAGCTATGTCGGCAGGTTTCACACTGCCCGATGCCTGCCACACCGCTGCAGGCTCAGTCTTGGCCGTAAACTCGGTCTTTCCCCTATAGCCCGGCCAGGTGTCTCCCTCCTCAAGATGTGGCAGTGTGCTTTCGAGCTCCAATTCCTTCTTACCGTCAGCAGGAATTATCGTGACATGCTCGTAAAGCGACATGAGCGGAGAGTTAACCACATTTTTCTTCCACAATGACTTGTCGTAGTTCACGTATGATATCACCAGACCATGCCCTGGGAGTGCAGAGTCGAAACCGTCGAGCTGGCGGTTCTCTATGGTGTAGTATTCGTTGGGATTTTCAGGATTCACTATGAAACAGCAATCATTGGTCTTCACGAAACTGCCGAGTGTCACATCTTTCTCAGGCGCATCGAGCACTTTAGGAGTCAGCCAGCCTAAGGTATACTTATCCATTGCCGTGTATCCGCTCGGAGTTATAAGGTCATTATTGTAGGGGCCACGGTCCATCATGTCGAAGTGTCCCATGCCATAACCTCCCGACCCGGTGCCGTCATAAATGTCAGGCAACCCTATGATATGGCTGAACTCGTGGCATATAGTACCCACACCGTCGAGGTCAGTACCCTCGCCATGCTTCAGCTCGCAGGAGCAGGCACACACACCTAAGTACATGCCGTCGAAGGCATCAAGTATATAGTCAGACTCATCCTTCATCACCGGCCAAATACATTCAGCCGGCCCACCCTGAGCCTCGCCGTGACCGGCAAAAATCACAAAGAAGAAGTCAACGAAAGCATCATTGTTTACGTCATAGCGGGTAAAGTCAACCCCTGCCGCATCGGCAGCTAAAGCGCAATCGCGGAAGAAGCCGTCTACATCGTCGCCCATGCCCACATAGCCATAGCCGGCACGGTCGCGCGGCAAGGTCAACGGACCCACCACGTCAAACTCCGGAGTGAAAACCCCTCCCGACTGCTCCTTGAAATAGTCCACTACGCTGCCCGAGGTCTCGGGTCCACTGTAACCGAAAGAGTTCACTTTCTTGTCGAAATATTCCTGTGTGGAACCGGGCTGGAATTTCACGTCCTGAAACTCCACCAGCACAATAAGCCCGCGCACGGTGCCCGTGGTCGGGAAGTTACCCTTGATGGGGCCCGGGGCCACGCGCTGAGCCTGTCGGCGCGCACGGTGCTGCTCATCGGCAGCGATACGCGCCTCGGTCACCTCGGCCACACGGTTTCGAAGCTCCACCTCGGTCCGATCCGTGCGGACAAGTTTACCGCTCTCCGCGTCGATCACATAACGCGCTCCGTCGCGCGTCACGTAATAATGGAAATCCGCATTACCCTCAATCCTCGCCTCTATAGTGTTGCCGTCGCCGTAAGCCACCTTCACATAGCCCGGGATAGGGGCTATCGCACCGGCCGGCATACCGCCGCAAACCACAGCCGCAGTCAATGCCAAGCGTCTAAAAAGTGTCGAAAATTTTAACATGTTTTTAATTTTTTAAGTTCCTTGTTTTCTGCAAAATTCTGAATTTATAATTGAATTATCCATATTTTATGCGTTAAAATATGTTAAATCGG
>CAJUIJ010000030.1 GCA_910586175.1 uncultured Muribaculaceae bacterium
AGAACCGCCATAAGATATAACGACGTATCCTCGCGGCATGTTGCCCGGCAGAGTGATCGCCTCGTGGCGCAAGTAACGGAGAGCGGTTTCGCGGCCCACTTCCGCCATGGGGTATGATGCACGGTCGAAATCAGTGGCAAGTACAGATTCTGAGGCAGGTATCTCCACCTTACCCTTCATGATGGTTTTAGGTATGCCATCGAGAATCACCTTGGCCTTTGACCTGATGCGAGCCGGGAGTTTGGAGTCGCAACCGGCAGTTAGATTGCCGGGCTTGCGCAGGAGCGCCACGAAGAGTCCTTCGCCACGGGTCACATGCGGCATAAACCTCAAGGCCGGCACTCCGGGCACCACCGATCCGAGGATTCCGAAACTGTTGGCCGGCAGAGGGTCCAGAATCTCGAGGCCCATCACATCGCGGAGCCAAATGAGCTGGTCTTCATCTTCCACACGATTGAAAGTGCATGTGGAATATATCATGAAACCGCCCGGAAGGAGCGCGCCTACAGCATCGGTGAGAATGTCACGCTGCAAGGCGGCACACTGGCGCACGAGCGATGGCGACCACTGCTCCACAGCCTTGGGGTCCTTGCGCATCATCCCCTCGCCCGAGCAGGGGGCATCGACGGCTACGAGGTGAAAAGATTCACCAAGCGA
This sequence comes from uncultured Muribaculaceae bacterium, assembly GCA_910586175.1. GTDB lineage: Bacteria > Bacteroidota > Bacteroidia > Bacteroidales > Muribaculaceae > Lepagella. The sequence continues at coordinate 658 of CAJUIJ010000030.1, forward strand.
GGCAATGCGGGAGGTAGGAGAATTGGTGACCATAATATTGGGGAAGCCCCACTTCAGGAGATTCTCCTTGAGGATTGTGGCACGCTGCGGCACAAACTCATTGGCCAAAAGAAAGGAGTCATCGCCCATGGCATTGATGATTGAGGTGGACTTGCCACCAGGGGCGGCGCAGATGTCGAGCACTCCGGCCCGTTGAGGCAGAGCACCTTGAGCCACAAGGTTGCTCACAATCTCCTCATAGACCATCGAAGAGGCATCCTGCACATAGAAAGCTCCTGCATGGAGCAGCGGATTGAGCGTGAAGTTGGGACGCTCATCAAGATAATAGCCGCTACGGCACCATGCCACCTGTTCGAGCTCGCCATAACCGGCCTCACCTATATCGGAGAGCTTTCGGCGATTGATTTTCAGGCTTACGGCAGGAGGCAACAGCATAGCCTGCGCAAATGCGTTGGCATCCACGCCTGGCATATCATGAAACTGATTTAGAAAATCCCGGGGAATCATGACACAAAAATATCAAAAAAAACGGGGGCATCCAAAAATAAGAGCAAATGAACCGATAAAAAAAGGAGGAGTCAGAGCGCAAACGTCAAAATGACGGTGAAAACAACCGTCAAAATGAGGGCGAAAAGTTGCGTGAATCAGTGATATTGACTAAATTTGTAACATGCAAATAGAGTCGGCATTATATCTGATACCGGTTGAGATCAGCGCATCGACGACCGATATGACCATACCTGTTGGTAATCTGCAAATAGTTAGAGACATCCGGACATTTATAGTGGAAAATCTGCGCACGGCGCGGCGCACGTTGCGACATTGGGACCGGGAGTTTCCGATAGACTCATGCACGTTTCACGAACTTAACGGCCACACACCTCCAATGGCGGCAAGCGGTTATCTTGACGCTCTGCGCCGTGGAGAGCCTGTGGGAGTGATGAGCGAGGCCGGATGTCCGGCGGTAGCCGATCCGGGAGCCGACGTGGTGAGCATAGCTCAGCGCGAGGGGTTGAAAGTCGTGCCGTTGGTCGGTCCGTCGAGTATCCTGCTGTCGCTTATGGGTTCGGGCTTCAACGGCCAAGGTTTCGCCTTCAACGGCTATCTGCCGATAGAGGAGCATGCACGCCACAAGGCTGTAAAGGAGCTCGAGAATATCTGCGAAAGGCGTGGCCAGACACAGATATTTATCGAGACACCGTATCGCAACAACAAGATGATAAAATTCTTGGCAGATACACTGCGTCCGGACACGCTTCTCTGCGTGGCCTGCGACCTGACAGATGCCATGCGCCAGACAATCATCACACTGCCGGCCTCAAAATGGAGAAACAAGCAACCCGACTATGACAAACGTCCGGCCATCTTCTTGATACATAGAAGATAAAGCCTGTCTTACAAAATCATGAAAAGCAAAGAGAGCATAAAACCTATCATAACTTTTGGACGTCAGCTGGAATTGCAGTTTGACGACGACCTGAAAACCATGGACGAATACGAGGCAAGCACACCGGCGCCCGCACATGAGGCCCGCAAGCGCTTGCACTACATATCTTTTGCATCCGGATCGAGCGGCAACAGTTGCTATGTGGGCAATGATAAAGGTGGAGTAATAATAGATGCCGGCATAAGGGCTGACCAAATAGAGGATATTCTGGCCGAACATGGTGTAAACATGCGTCATGTGAGGGCGTTGCTTCTCACGCATGACCACAGCGACCACGTGAGATATTCTTATAACCTGCTGCGCAACAACCGTCATCTCACTCTGATGTGCACCCCGAGAGTGCTTAACGGTCTGCTGCGGCGCCACTCCATATCGAAACGCATCAAGGAGTATCATACGCCCATATTCAAGGAGATACCTTTCAAGGTGGCCGATATGGAGATAACGGCCTTTGAAGTGCCTCACGACGGCTCCGACAACATGGGCTTCGCTATAGACTTCGAGGGGCACCATTTCGTGCTTGCCACGGACTTGGGTATGGTGAACGACCGTGCCAGACATTACATGAGCCGTGCCAACTACTTGGTAATAGAGGCCAACTACGACTCCGACATGCTCAGACTCGGCAAGTATCCGGAATATCTCAAGGCCCGCATACGCACAAACAACGGTCATCTTGACAATGTGGACACCGCATCATTCTTGCAAGAGATAGTGGGCGAACAGCTCAAATATATATTTCTGTGTCACCTGAGCCGTGACAACAACACGCCTGCGATAGCCCTGCGCACTGTGCGCGAAGCGCTTGAACGCAAAGGCATGAATGTGGGCAAAGGTGAGGAAACTCATGCTGACATCGAAGCCGACGTGCAATTGCTCGCACTGCCGCGCTTCGAACCGACAAGATGGTTCTCCTTCCTGTAAAAACAGATTGCCCGTCAAGAATAACAGACATCAACACCCCGAACCTAATCACCACTTCCTAATTCGCTACTGAAATTGGCCTCCAAAGACGAGAACAGCTACGGCAAGATACTCAAAGGACTCTCAATGTTTGGGAGTGTCGAGGTGTTCCAGATTCTGATAAATCTGGTGCGCGGCAAATTTGTGGCAATGTTTTTGGGGCCTCAGGGCATGGGTGTATCGTCAATGTTCACCTCCGCCTCCAACACACTCACCCAATTCTCGTCGTTGGGCTTGAACTTGGCATTTGTCAAAGAGGTTGCAGCCAACAAGGAAGAGAGCGACAAATTGGCCGTGACAGGGCGCATGGCAGAAATGCTCATCCGCATCACATCGCTTATCGGGGCCGTGGCATGCGTGGTGTTGGCACCCTGGCTCAGCCGTATATCATTTGGCAGCACCGAACTCTCATGGCAATTCATGCTCTTGGGCGTGGCGATATTCCTGCGGATAAGCGTACAAGGTTACAAGGCAATCCTCCAGGGGCTTCATCGCGTCAAGACACTCTCCACAACATCGCTTGCCGGCGCACTGACAGGACTCTTCGCGGGGGTGCCGCTCTATTACTTCTTCGGCACACGGGGCATCGTACCGGCCATGATTGTGCTTCAACTCACCTTATGCGGATTCTACTACTTCGGGGTGCGCAAGTATATGCCACGCAGCAAGATAAAGTTTGAGCGCAAGCTGCACTCCCCCATCATCAGGAAGATGGTGGCCACAGGCATGGTGCTATTGGGAGCATCGCTTATCAACACTCTCTTCACATACCTGATAAACATATATATACGTCAATATGGCGATCTCTCGCATGTAGGTTTATTCAACGCCGCCAACAGCGTCACGATGCAATATGCGGGAGTGGTATTCACAGCCATGGCCCTCGACTACTTCCCGAGACTGTCGGCCTCGGCGGGCAATGCCGTGAAGATGCGTGGCATAGTGGCAAAGCAGATGGAGATCGTGGCCATGATAGCCACTCCTCTCGCCATACTTCTCATTGCGACTGCACCGATCATCATCAGGTTGCTTCTCACAAAAGAATTTCTGCCCATCACTCCGCTGATGCGATGGTTGGGGCTAAGCATATTGCTTAAGGCGATAGCTTATCCGTTAGGATACATAGCTTTTGCCAAAGATAACCGTCGCCTCTTCTTTTGGCTTGAGGGGGTGATATGCAATATACTTTATATAGGATGTTCACTCATATTCTACCACTTTTATGGACTTATGGGCCTCGGTTATGGCGCAGTGGTGGAACAGGGTGCCTGCATCTTGATTTATCTTCTCGTGAATTTCAAGGCCTACGGCCTAATACCCGACAAGGGAGCCGTGGTGGAGACTTCAGTCGGCATTATCTTGGGCACTTGCGGCTTCATTGCAACAATTGCCATGTCGGGGGTCTGGTCTTATGTGATGTGCGGCGCGGTGTTCGCTGTGAGTGCCTGGAGGTCTGTGACAGGACTCAAATCAAGGATAAAACGTGAATAGATGGTGGCTCCTGCCCCATAAGATGTTTTCTGGCGAAGCAAGCCTTCGTTAAGATAAGTGCCATGCCGTTCGGTAGATATACCGAAGTCAAAATAGCGGCGGTTGGCAAATTCTGATGTGATAAGATGGTGGAATAGCGGAGTGAGCAGATTCAGCTCGCGTCCGCGGGCCGTTGTGGCGATATATTGGGCATGAGCCACTATGCCTGTGTCGTATACGCAGACCCCGGCATGCGGCAGGCCATCGATTGAGGCCACAAAAAAGCGTATATTTGCTGCAAAAGAGATCTTGAGTCGCGACATTTCATCTGCCGTATGCACGGGCGTGGTGTTGTGACGCTCGCGCAGGCAATCGTGCAGCATGGCCATGAAAGCCGGGATGTCGTCGGTTTCGGCAATTGTAACAGGCAACTTGGATGCCGCTGCAAGATGACGTTTTTGGAGTTTATTGGGCATCCAACCCCGGTGCATGTCGATGGTGGAGCTGATGCACCTTTCTGTAGCAACTGCACCGAGACGGAAGAGAGCATACTCATCCTCTTGCGAGGGGGAGGCAGCATAGATATGAGGGAGCGGTTTGTAGTCAAGAGCCTTAATGCCCATTTCACGCCAAGCCGCGATGCAGCAACTGAAGATGCGGAGCACATCAGAACCGTCAACATGCGACTGCGGCAGCATGAAACCACCGTAAGTAAGTCCACCATGCGAATGCAGCACACCGTCGGGAGTGATATTGGCCGGAAGCATGGCTATCGGCTTACCCTTCTTGCGTACTATCCAGCTACAGTCATCGAAACGATCGGCATGATAGTCCATATAATCGCGGCGAAACAGGAATGTGGAATTTCTTGACATATCGACAAAGCTATCCCATTCGCCGGCGAGTGCAGGATTATATCTCTCTACAGTTATCTTATCCATTTCAGAGGGTCTTGCTTATCGCGATTGCGCCACACTTCGAAGTGAATCGAACCTATGGAGGGGTTATCTTCATCGGCAGCCACCTTGCCAAGCGATTGCCCTTGGCGCACAGTGTCGCCGGGCTTTACGCCTGCTGCCGCGAGGTGTCCGTATACGGTATAGTATGTGCCGTGGTTGACAATCACTACAGTGGAATAACCGGGCACCATGTAGACACCCGACACTTTGCCGTCGAAAACAGCACAAGCGGAAGCACCGGCAGCCACTTCGGCATCTATACCGGGATTATCGTAGGAGACAGAGGGCATGTTGGGAAGTGACTGGCGACCGAATCGCGATGTCACCCTGAAAGCACCCCCGACCGGACGGGGAAGCGATCCACGCATCGATTCGAATGAACGGCCCGCAGATCTTGCCGCTTCCGACTTGACCGGCTTCGGCACATCGGACGAGGATTTGGAACCTGTGGTCTTGGGTCTGCGACGTCTTGCCTCAGCATACGACACTTCTCCCTGCTTGGAAGTTTGTCTCTCCTTGGCTTGTTTCTCCTTGGACTCTTTTTCGTCGGCCTTGCGCTTAGCCTCGGCCTTGCGCTCTTGCTCGGCACGTTTTTCGGCGGCACGACGTTCTTCCTCGGCCTTCTTCCTGGCGGCTTCGGCACGCTTCTTGGCCTCTTCCGCCTTTTTCTTGGCCTCCTCGGCTTTACGTTTGGCTTCGGCCTTGCGCGAGGCATCTGCCTTACGTGCGGCCTCCTCCTGCTCACGAGCCTCACGCTCGGCCTGAGCCACGAGTTCTGCCTGACGTTTTTGCTCAGCCTGGCGTGCACGTTCGGCAGCCTGTTCGGCAGCTACACGGTCAGCCTCAGCCTTTCGCTCCCTCTCTCTTTGGGCAGCTTCGGCACGCTGTTGCGCTATACGCTCTTCACGTTCACGAGCAGCACGCTCCGCCTCGGCCTTGCGTGTTTCCTCAGCGATAAGTGCCGCCACACGTCCATTCAAGGCATTCGCTTCTGCCTGTTTCTTGGCAAGATGCGCATGCAGAGCCTCTCCATTTTTCTTAAGTTCGCTGACCACTGCATCCTGACGTGCATATTCACCCTGCAACTGATTGCGGGCCTTGACTTCGAGGGCAAGCTGCGCATCGTGCTGGCTCTTTGTGCGGACAAGTTCCTGAGATTCCCGCTTCAGCGTAGCCACACGGTTGGCAATCTCCTTGGTCTGATTGTCGCGCCATGATGAGAATTGCTTGAGGTATCTGATGCGGCGCACTGCCTCGTTGAAGTTTTTGGATGAGAATATGAATGCGAGCATTGATTTTTCCTTGCGCTTTGTGCGCATGGCCTTGACCGCCTTCAAGTATTCGGCACGCAGACGGCTAAGTTGCTTCTCATCTTCATTCACACGGCCTTGCAGCGTGGTTATCTTGCCTTGCAACGCATTGACTTTCGCTCCGGCCTGCGCCACTTTTTGCTTGCTTATATCTATATCACCCTGTAGCTTACCTAACATGTCGAGATTTCTCTTGACGGCAGCATCATTTTTACGGATTTGCTCCTCGGTAAGCTTGATTTCACGACGGGTCGCCTCGTGCTGACGCTTCACATCGGCAGATGTCTCTTGCTTGCGCCCTCTTTTTTTATTCGAAGCCGCCTGCTTCTTGGAACCACTTTTCTTCTTGGCACTCCCTGCGCTTTTTGCAGTAGTTTTTTTGCCGGTTGCCGCACCATTCTTGTTCTTCACTTTAGAGGCTTCAGTCTTGGATTTTGACACAGGGGCGGCATACACCGGTCCGGTCAACACAATGGCGGCCGTAATAAGGATATAAAATATACGTAAGATTCGAGACATCGTGTAGAAATCACATAAGTTGTTTGAAGAAGTCTTTCAGGCCGAGTTTGGTATATCCCGCAGTTTTTACGGGCGGCATTTCACGCCCACCCCACTTCACGGAATTGAAATCGAGCTTGACGTTCACTTTCTTCCCTTTCATATTATCGTAGAGGGCATCAATCTGCATACCTCTGTCTTCATAGGTGTATTGGAGTTCGATGGCAGCTTTGCCGGCAATGTTAACAAGAGTTGCGAGCGTTCGCAATGAGGGGGATAGCAGGTAGCCGTAGCTGAAAGGCACGAGTCCCGGCTCTGTGAATGGAATTACAGTCAAGTTGCCGTTATCAAGGAGGTTAACATCGGCAAGTTCAGAAACCGGACCATCAATCTCTCCTTGACCGAGCACCACAGCGCGGGCAAGCAGCAAGCTCTGAAGGTCACCAAGCCCTGAGGGATAAAGCTCCATGAGGTGTGCGGCATCCTCCTCACAATATGTCTTCTTATACTTATTCACAAGAGAGAGCTTGTGCGGGGTGAGGGTAACTCGTGCCACTTCACCCATCAGGGGCACACGGGCAGAGAGCTGTATAAGCGAGTCGCGCACCATATATATCTTTACGGTAGGCTTAATAGGGAGCTTGTCGGCAGCTACCTTGCCGCTGAACTCTACATTTTGCCAATCGGGATAAGATAGAACGATATCCTCATTCGTCACATTCTCGACAAGCACATCACCCTGTTGTTTCTTATCAGCGCTGACAGAAATCACGCAGGCTAAAATCAATGATATGAATATGAATAGCTTCTTCATTACAATAGTTTTATGAGACGGGCTCTTACTTTTTTCCTTTTTCCAGGCTTTCGACCTTCTCCTTGAGTTTCTTGTAGTCGTCGCTGTCGGTGGTGCCGTTGTCCTCAAAAATCTTCATACCCTTTTGCCAAGATTCAATGGCCTCCTCGTTTTTGCCAAGCTTAAGCTTTATATCACCATTATGAAGATATAGTTCGGCACTGGGATAAGGTTGTTTGGCCATTTCCTCCAACGCCTTGGCCTGATATTCTTCAGCCACCCCATAATTACCTTTAAGATACTGTATCCAGGCGTAGGTGTCGAGATATGTGGGATTGTTGGCCTCCGTGCCGGCCAGCGACTTTGCGCTTAATTCGAGGGCCTTGTCAAGGTCGCCGCCATCCGTGCACAGGAAATATGCGTAATTATTGGCAGCCATTGCATTCGAAGGATTGAATGTCAAGGCGTTGTCGTACATTCGATATGCACGGTCATTACGGTCGGCTTCATGATATATGTCGCCCAGCGTTGCTATGAGCTGGCTGAGTCGGTCGAGTTGGTCGGCGGTGATATCACGCCGAAGCATAGAGAGTGTAAGAGTCGAATCGAGCGGGAGGCCGGGCTGTATCGAATCGATAAAGCCCCGGTATACATCGGCAGCCACATCATACTCCTTAGCTTGCTGGGCCACCATGGAGTAATAGATAAGCATGGTCTCATCGGGCACGATATGCTTCTTGGCTCTCTCGAATGTCTTCATGCTCTCCTCCGGATGGTCGTCAGCAGCCTGATAGGTCATCAGCTGGCCCCAGTATGTAGAATTCTTAGGGTCGAGGTCTATGGCATAAGATACCTGCTCGCAGGCATCGGCAAAATCCATTTTGGCCGCACTGTAACGCGACGCGAGATCGAGCAAGCGGGGCTCGTGGGGATATTGCTCGCGCACCACCGTGAACAGGTGATCGCCACGCTCTGTGTCTTGCTTGCCTAAAATCAGCGACTGGAGATACTGGGCGAGCAGATCAAGCTTGGTGTCGAGTTCGAGATCCTCGCTAAGAAGCACCTCATACATCTTGCTGTCGTAAGCCACTGAATCGTTGCCCTGACGGTAGAAATCGGCAAGGGCGAGCTTGGCCTGTCCGGACTCCGGATCAAGACGTTCGGCAAGCGAATAGTAATAGAGAGCAGAGTCGCGGTTGGCAATTATATCGAACACATTGCCCTTCATAATCGCATAAGCGACATTGGTGCTGTCGGAGAGATGCAGGCGCGTCACCTCACGCAGTGCTCCCAACGTATCCTTATCGGAGAGAAGGTAGGAGAGTTTGCGCATGGTGACCTGAGGGTTGAGGCCTTCATTTCGTTCGTAACGGCTTAGTGCATCTACAGCCATTTTCAGGTCACCCTTGTTGGCATAAGCTTCTGATAGCTGTACGAAGGCACCGGAGGCTGAACGCTTCAGATCGGCTGTACGTTCGAGCACACGTATAGCCTCATCCCATTCTCCGAGCTGAGTTGTGACATAGCCGTAATACTGCGCCTCGTATGTATCCTCTGGAAATTCGTCTACAAAGCGGCGCATCATAGCGAGTGAACGGTCGAGTTCGGTATCACTCTGGAAGGTATCCATAGGGAGGGCGAGCCGCATGGTGCCATAGGCATTGGCAGCCTCGGCATAAGTCGGGTCGGCGGCATATGCCTTCTTGAAAAACTCGAACGCATCGTCGTCATTTCCGGCGGCCTTGGCCACCGAGCCCGCCGTGAAATAATAACGGGCCTTCTTGCGGGCCTCACTGTCGCGTCGCGTGGCGGCAGCCATTAAGCACACAGAGGTAAGCAACACTGCGAGAGTCGCTATTACGAAAAACCTTGATTTATGTAGACCTGATTTCAATGATACAAAATTTAATGTACTGCTCGATTTTAGTACCGCTTTTAGTACTGCTTAATGTGGGAATATATCAATTGGTGCCGGTATGGCCGAATGCTCCATCTTCGCGTTCGGTGCGGTCGAGTTCCTTGACAGGTTCCCACGACACATGCGAATACTGCTTCACTACAAACTGGGCAATACGGTCGCCATCGTTTACGGTGAAATCAAATTCACCGAGGTTGATAAGAATAATACCTATTTCGCCGCGATAGTCAGCATCGACGGTGCCGGGAGAATTAACTATAGAGATGCCATGCTTTAGGGCGAGGCCACTTCTTGGACGCACCTGGCACTCATAGCCTGAGGGGAGCTGCATATACAGGCCGGTTGGAATGAGGGCACGTTGCATGGGGCGCAACACCACCGGACCTTCGGGCAGGTATGCTCGCACATCCATACCAGCGGCCTCGAATGTGCCATATTCAGGCAGCGGATGGTGACTCTTATTGATTATCTTGACCTTTATTCTTTCCATCGGTAGTTTTTTAGTTGGTAACTTTTTAGTTGGCAATCCTGAGGTGAGGGATTGACCTTTATGCTTGACCTTTTGATAATAACAAACTTTACGGCTTACAGGTTGCAGCGGAGACCGGTTAAAACAAAAATATGGCTGCCTCAGTGGAGACAGCCAATATTTTCTTTCACGTCGCGGCTCATGGCCGGACACCGAAATCGTTAGCCCTCCTCGATAGCATCGTTGGGGCAGACGGATGCGCAGCTGCCGCAGCTGATGCAAGTATCCGGGTCGATGTGATAGATTTCACCCTCGGAAATAGCCTCAACGGGGCATACCGACTGACATGTGCCGCATGCGATGCAACGGTCTGTAATAACGTAAGCCATAATTGTAGTGTTTAATGTTTAAAGGATATTTGTGCCCGGCAATAAAATGAAGCCGGATGTTTCAAAGCACAAAATTAAAGTTTATTATTCATTATTCCAACATAAATCGGCATTAAATTTGAAAATATTCTTATCTTTGCAAAAAAACAAGGCTACAGATATGAATACAACCCCTTTAATATCGATAATAACCATCACCTTTAATGCAGAGAAGCATATATTGCCTACATTGGAATCAGTGGCGCAACAAAAGTGCACCAACTATGAGCATATCATAGTGGACGGGGCATCAAGCGACAGAACGGTTGCGTTGGCACGCACGTTCAAGGGTGTGCGTATCATGAGCGAGCCTGACGGCGGGTTGTATGATGCCATGAACAAAGGTATCGCACTGGCACGTGGCAAGTACTTGCTATTTCTGAACGCCGGTGATACTTTTCACAACGACCTTGTGCTTGGAGCCTATGCCGAGCGGGCGGAGAAAGATGATGACATAATATATGGCGATACAGTGATAGTAGACAAAGCACGTCATATCATAGGCAAGCGACACCTCACTGCGCCGCCGGCCTTGACATTCGACTCTTTTGCCAAGGGTATGCTCATTTGTCACCAGGCATTTATGGTGCGCAAGGATATAGCACCGCAATATGACTTGCAGTATCGGTTTTCAGCCGATTATGACTGGACTGTAAAATGTATCGCGAAATCAGATCCACGCAGATGTACGAATTTAGGGCTTATCACAATCGATTATCTCAGTGATGGATTGACCGATAAGAACAAGCTGAAATCGCTGCGCGAACGTTTCCGCATCATGACACACCATTACGGCACGGCACGCACCTGTGCCAACCACGTCGGCTTCGTGCTTCGCGCACTCCGCCGCAAACTCTTTTGAGATTGTGGTCCGGTCTAATAGGGCTAATAAGCCTAATAAGCCTAATAGGGCTAATAGGGCCAATAGGGCTAATAGGGCAATAGGGCTAATAGGGCAATAGGGCTAATAGGGCTAATAGGGCTAATAGGGCCAATATAGTTTATTGGGCTTATTAGGCTTATTAGACTTATTAGACTTATTGGCCCTATTAGGCTTATTAGGCTTATTAGCAAAAAGCGGGTCTTGAGCTGAAACTCAAGACCCGCTTCTTATTTCGAATTTAGCGTTACTTCACATACACTTTTGCGGTGGTACGTCCGGCACGTACTATATATATGCCGTTCTGCACGTCAATACGGGTATTTGCTTCTCCCTTGACATTTGCAATTCGCATGCCCTGAGGAGTAAACACCTCGACTGCCACACCACCGGCATTCTTGACGCGAATGCAGCCATTGCCGGCCTCTACGGCCAAACCATCGGCAAACGCGTTATCTACGCCTGAAAGCAACAGGTCATATTCATTGCCCGGACGTGACTCTCCGTTGGCATAGACTGCTGTCACCACATATTTATGATCGGCACCGGGCTTGATATTTTTGTCAATATAAGTCTCTTCCGACACCACTTCAGTGTTGAGCTTCTCGCCGTCGCGATACACATTGTAGCCTTTGAGCGTAAGCGCAGCAGGAGCACCACCGGCTGCAATGTAGGTCACATCGTCGATGAAGAGTAAGAACTGGTCGGTGGAACGGCTGCGGATGGCGAAATAGAGCGATCCCTCCGGGAGACGGAACTGATATTTTGTCCAGCTGAATGGAGCGCGTGTCACACTTCCGGCAAGCTGGAAGTCTTCAAGTGTCGTGGTGTTCTTGGAGTATAGCACATCGAAATCCTCCATATAATAGCCGGCATAATTGCCCTCACCATAGAAACTGCGTGCGTATAGCGAAACCATCTGCTCGCATCCGTCGAGACGCGGTGAGATTGCCCAGTCATCGCACTGTTCGGGAGTGTTGCCACGCTGCACTGAGCCTGATGTCAGGAACTTGTTGCCTGAATGTGATTTCCAAAGTTCCTTAGAAGTGTCAGTCTCACCCCAATCAGCAGGAGTCACCCACCAACCGGCTTTCTTACCGGCACCGAATGGGAAATTGGGATTTCGTATAGATATAAGCGGAGCATCATCCTCATCGAGTATCTTCCAACCATCCACGGCTTGTGCCCATGAATCGGCATTCTCGAAGTCTTCGGTGAAAGGTGCTGAGGGTGCCGATGCCATATCGGGTTCTGACCAAGTAAGCGTAAGTCCGTCGGCCTTGTATGAACCGGAAAGGTTCTGCGGCACAGGCACTGCAGGTGCCACTACACCTACCTCAACTTCATTCGACTTATTGTCCGCTTCGATTTCATCTATATCGGAAACCACAACCGCATGATAACGCTTGGACTCGCCATGGAGCGATGTTGCCGTTGTCTCGAACACATAGTTGGCGGTAGCCTCAGGAGCGAGTGAAGAGGATGCCTTGCGTGAGGTTATGAACTCATCGCCCGACCAAAGTTCCACATTGTAGCCCCTCACTTCGTTGTCGCCGGTATTGGTCACCGTCACCGAAATCTCAAACGGCGTATCTGTATTTACAGCATCAGGTGCCGAAATAGCCGAAAGGGCGAGATTGTAGTCGGCATGTGAGGTGATGTTCAGATTGTCGATGAAGAAGAAGGCACCAAGATTCTTCGGGTCAGAGCATGTGGGGACAATACGGAACACCACGGCTTGGCCGTCGTAATCCTCAAGTCCTACGGTAACCTTGTGCCAAGAGGCATTCTCGCCAACAAATATATCGTCGGTACTCACCCTCACGAAACCACGTCCATCACCATTGTCTACCTCAAGCGCAATCTGATTGGAATATTGGTTGTCGCTGTATCGGTAAGTGTAGTATGTGAAAGCAGGGTTTGGCACACCGGAGAGGTCAATCTTACCCGTGACGAGACCTGTGCTGACGCCACCGTAAGCTTCGAAATAAGCAAGGCCTTGGTCAGCATCCTGAGGTGAGGCGGACCAGTCGGGGTCAGTGCCAAATTGCCACCCCTCTTGCCCTACGAGGTAATTATAGCCGAATATAGAGCTGACGGCACCCCCGGCAAACGATTCCTTCCAGGGTGTTGCATACGGTGCACCGACAGGTTTATAGGCAGAACCGGCAAGCTTGGACTCGCCACCGACGGTCACGGCATATACGCCAAACTGAACGAAAGCCTGTTCACCTTCGGGCACAGCCTGAATTTCAAACGATGTGGCGGTAAGATTATCTGCAAGCACCTTATAGTTCCGGTCTATCACTTTATAAGTCACTGCTTCAGACTTGATAGTATTGCCGTCAACATCGGTGGTCACCGGCTTCCAGGTCACCTTCACCTTGCCTGTATTGCCCTCTTCGAGCATCACGACATCAGCGGGAGCTGCCGGGACACCCGGACCTACGGTCACTTCTACAGTGGCTGCATGACCCGCACCATATGCATTAGTCGCAACTATCTCATATGTATGCTTGCCGAGAGTGAGACCGGAAGTGGCATTGTCTTCAAATGACTGTTCTCCTGCCGGGAAATCAGAAGTAATGGTTTTGATTACATTGCCATCTCGCTTTATCTCCACGCTTGTCAGGGCAGTAGCACCTGTGAGTGCATTGCCATCGATAGATGTGGCAGGAATGGTATAATTAATGTCTGCCTTTACAGAGCCGTCGGTAGCCGGGATTACATTGAGCGTTGCCTGAGCCGGAGCTTTTGTCACCACACCTTCCCCTATCACGATGTTGCGTGCATAGAGCTGTGACTGGCCTGCTGACTTGCAATGAATACCGATATATATCTTGCCGTCGGTCAATGTATTGATTGTTCCTGTATAGGTGGTGTATTCGGTGTTCTTCTGCGTTGCTGCGGGTATCGCCACGTTGGTCATGGCAGCCACGGTAGGCTCGGTACCCCACATTACTTCGAATTCCTCATCATAATAATTTGATGTCTTGAAGTCCACGCTGATAGGATAAGCAGCCCCTCCTTTCACTACAACTGCCGGAGAGATGGCCCAGTCGTCAGCACCTGTCTTTATTGAGGAATAATAGCGCAAAGCCTTCTCGTAGTCATAATATGCCCACTTTGCATCATCAGCTTTCTCACCTTCGAGTATTGTCCAGCCGAAGAGTGAGGCCGCACCGTCGAAGTTGATTGTAGCGGGAGGAAGGATTGAACCGGCCTTGATTGACTCAGACTTGGCTTCGGGCGAAGTAAGACCTTCGCATGTGGCTGTCAGGATATAGTAGAACTCGGTCTGTTCGGACACTTCAGGAATCACGTCGGTGACGGTACGCTCAGAGATGCCTTCAGCCACTTTCTTGCCATCGGGCATTCGGGTCACATCATATGTCGCCTTGGTGTAGGCTACCGAACCACCGCTCACGCCGCTACTTGCAGTAGAACTCCATGTCAACTTGACGTTGTTGCCATCGAGGGTCATGCGGAAATTGGTGGGAGCTTTCGGGGTATCGGGACCGATAAACTTCTTCGACTTTGCCGCCGGAGATTCGCCGGCTTCATTGACCGTAACGACCGTGAAATTGTAGGAGTCGGTGGTGGGGAGTGTCACATCAGCGTTTACGCGGGTGCCTCGAGTAGAGGTGCCTCGGGCAATTTCCTTGCCGTTTGCACGGATTATGTAGGTCATCTCTGTGCCTGCGGGTATGCTCGTGCTCTTGTCGTTAAGACGAGAGGGCATGGAGAAGCTCACTTTGCCGGAGAGAGAAGTGCCGGAAAATGAGAGGGACACAGAAGAAATAGCTTCGGGCACATCAGAGGCGTAAGTCTTGAAGCTCGGCACATACATGCCGCACAGCTGCTCCTCATTCTCCATATCATAGAGCTTCGTAGCCTTAGCTGTCTTTATATCGACTGTATATAGCGCATTCTCGGTGTCAGTGTTGACGCACCAATACATAGTGTCGGTATTGGTATCGATAGTGGCATCGGCGAGATATTGTGTGGAAATGCCTGTGCTGCCCACCTTGGTCATCTTGCCATCGGTAAGCGCAACAGTCCAGAGGTCACCGTCGCGGTCGATGGCATATAGAGTGTTGTCGGAAGAGAATGCGCAACCTGCCCAAGGTTTCTCCAGCGGGCAAATGGTTCGCTGCACCTGAAAATAATCGTATCGCCATTCCACAAACACATAACCGGTGCGCGACTCATTGATAAAGCAGCCGTACACCTGGTCGCGGGCAGGAGAATAAGCCATAGTTGTGGCTACATACTGTATTTTGCCGGTGTAAGAGTCATACTCCTCCCAAGTGTTCAGGTCATAGTTTGAGGTCTTGATTTCCTCGTAGCCCATTGCCTCGCGATAGGAGTTGGCATAATAATAGGAGTCGGTGCCGAAGCCGCCGCCTGTAGCATATATGCCGCTTTCAAGGCGGTTGGGATCCCATGCATCGGTGGTGTAACTCCACATGCCGGTGATATGGTCGGGGGAGACTACACATCCCAAAATATAGACTTTCGAACCGTCGGGGTTATCGATTCCCTTGATTCGCTCTTGAGATGGTGAGAGCGACTTTGCCCGCACCGGAGCACCGGTCAAGGCCATCGCGCCACCACCCGTGGCATTCTTCAGCCCTAATAGCGAAGAGATGTTCTGCGGACCCGTTGCGAGGGTCGTGAGGCCTGTCAGAAGCGACAGTCCCATGGTCAGTAACGTTTTCTGCATAATATTATGGTTATGGTTTGTAAACATTATCGTGTAGGTTAGGTTCTTTATGCTTAAACCGATGTAACATGCATCATCCTTATTTTGCAGTGCCGTGTCCGACACCGATAACAGGTTCAGCAATTTTTGTGCCATTATGAACAGTGCAAATATAAACCCTAAATTTCATATTCTGCGTTTATTTGTCTTAGTTAGTCTTAGTTTCTCTTAATTTAAGAGGAACTTTTCTTGATTAAGTGTATTAATTCCATAAAATAGATGTAAATTCGCAAAAAATGACAAAAGTCACAGTCAACAAATGAAAAATCTGACTATCCCAGTAATACTTATAATTGTGGCAACTGCGCTGCTGGCCGCTGACATTTTTTTCTTTTCGCGCATCTATTTTTCCATAAGAGAGAATATCGAACGCGATATCAGTTCGTCGCTCACGGAGATGGACATAGAGGAGCTATGGTACCGCTATGGACACCCTGAGGAATTCACCGACAGTGTTTGCGCCATGGATCTCGAGTCGGGGGTAATCGTAAGTTCCAACGGAGAGTTCGAATCATGGGTGAGTTCAGGACACGACAATAAAGAGCAATATCAGTCAGGACACCGTGCCAAACGCCATCAATTCACACAGCAGGTGATACGCGAAATGGCAGCCACACTTCACAAGCAACTCGACGCAAGCCTGCCTATGCGCGTGGAATATCTTGACGAGATACTTGCTGAGAGAATGTCGGTGAGAGGGTTGCATCCAGAGTTTTATGCCGTGGAATATTGCGACTCTGCCGATAATGTCATCGTGGGTAATCCGAAACTTGCCGAAAATAAAGCCGGATATGATTGTTTCAAGAGTGTCGCCGTAACACCTCGGGGCACATATTATGCTGCCTACCTGACTCCTGTAAGCCGTCTTGTGCTGCACCAGATGATAGAAATGATAATCTGCTCAGTAGCACTGATAGCTTTGTTTTCCGGTGCATTAATATATCTATGGCGTACCACCAATCACCTGCGCAGTCTCGATGAGATGAAAGACAGCTTCGTCAATTCAATGACCCATGAACTTAAGACTCCGATAGCTGTGGCGTACTCAGCCACTGACGCCATGCTGCGGTATTACGACACGAATGAGGCTGCACATAATAAAGAGTATCTCCGCATAGTGCTACGTGAGTTGTCAAAGCATTCAGCTATGGTAGAAGATATATTGAGTGTCAGCATGGAGAGGCGCAAGATGCTTGATCTTCGCATGGAACACACACTGATCGGCCCCATAGTGCGAGAAGTAGCCGACAACCAAAAAATGAAGTCACGGAAGCCTACAGAAATAAATGTTAAAATTTCACCGGAAGAAATGTCGCTGCGCACTGATCCTATACATTTCGCAAATATTGTCTCCAATCTGATAGGAAACGCAGTCAAATATTCCGGAGAATCCGTGAAAATCAATGTCGTAGCGACTGAATCTTATCTTAAGGTAAGCGACAACGGCATAGGCATTTCGTCAAAGCATATAGCCCGGATATTCGACCGCTTTTATCGGGTGCCACAAAAAGGGGACACATATCCCGTGGGAGGTCATGGCATAGGCCTATACTATGTCAACAACATATGCACACGCATGGGATGGACCATAACAGCCACAAGCCGTCTCGGCAAGGGCACTATATTCACAATCTTATTCAATAAAAAAAGAAAGAGATGAACGACACAATACTACTTGTAGAAGATGAACAGACAATGTCGAGAATAATTGCTGATGTGCTTCGGAGAGAGGGCTTCAGTGTGCTTACTGCATATGACGGCAAAGAAGGTCTAAGTATGTATAGAAAGCACAACCCCAAGGCTATCATCGCAGATGTAATGATGCCCAATATGGATGGATTTGAAATGGTAAATAAGATACGTCACGCGGACGAACAGACACCCGTACTCTTTCTCACCGCAAAATCTGCAATAAGCGACATTGTGAAGGGATTTGAGATTGGTGCCAACGATTATCTGAAGAAGCCATTCTCTATGGAGGAACTTCTTGTAAGGCTAAAAGCATTGTTACGGCGTAACAACAACTACCCCGAAAGTATAAACATAGGCAAATATGAATTTAACGCCGCATTGCAGACACTTCGCGGATGTGGAGAAACTATAGAGCTGACACACTTTGAGGCCTTGATAATGCAAGAACTTGCCACACACCCTAACGAAGTGCTTGAAGCCTCAAAGATGATGATAAAAGTTTGGCAGAACGACAATCCATATTACCTTAACAGGTTACACGGCTTTATATTCAAGCTACGAAAATATCTCGCCGGAGATCCCAAGGTATCGATACTCAACATACGAGGCATCGGCTACAAACTGAAAGTTGAATAAGCAGACAAAATTGATTAGTAAAAAGGAGGGGCGATTTCCAAATCGCCCATGACCCGAAGCCGGCTGATGGCGATTTGGAAATCGCCGTTCCATTCCTATTAACCATCACAG
>CAJUIJ010000031.1 GCA_910586175.1 uncultured Muribaculaceae bacterium
TGTTTAATTATTTAACCGATTAGTGTCCTCCAAAATTTTTAGTGGACACTAATGTTTCTCGTTATACACTGAAATCGCTGAGAGCGGAAACTAACCCTCAGCGACTTCTCCAAAATTTCCTTGAATACCTTGACGGATTCAGCACAGATGTTCAAGACATCATTGCAAAATTTGACTTGGAACATCTTGCGGAGAAGATGAACGACGTGAACCGTCTTGCTATGATTATCGAGAAGTTCACTGACGATAGGATCAATCTAAGCATAAAACCAATATTAGATAAAGATGGCAACTAGATTGCACCGGTCTTGGAAGAAACCCAACTCCCGGCGGCTATCCATATCCTTGTAGCTATGTACGCCTACGCCACAATGATTTCAGTAACGGACATTGAAGCTGAACAAGAATCCATGAATTATCATGGTGACACACATGCTGATTCACTGATAGAGAATGGTAAACAACAGTCTAAAACTTATTCATTTGATTTCCTTCTTTCCTTTATTGCCTTTCTTTATTTCTTGCTTAACGTTGTCTCGGCTGCGTGTTTCTCCGGCGTTTATCCGTAAACATGTTTTACAAAAATTTTAACATTATGGTATACGGATACATCAGGGTTTCGACCGATCGCCAGACTGTGGAGAACCAGCGGTTTGAGATTGAACGATTTTGCAAGAGACAAAATCTCGGCATAGACGGGTGGATGGAGGAAACTATTTCGGGCGCAAATAATTACACGAAGCGCCAGCTCGGCAAGCTGCTTCGCAAGGTAAAGAAGGATGACCTGATAATCTGCACAGAGCTTTCAAGATTGGGGCGCAGCCTCTTCATGATTATGGAGATATTAAATATCTGCATGAGCAAGGAGGCCCGGGTGTGGACAATCAAGGATAATTACAGGCTCGGCGATGATATCCAGAGCAAAGTATTGGCATTCGCTTTCGGACTGTCGGCGGAGATCGAACGCAATCTGATAAGCCAACGCACCCGCGAGGCTCTGGCCAAGAAGAAGGCTGAGGGGATACAGCTTGGACGTCCCAAGGGGAGCCTTAACAAGACTTATAAGCTCGACGGTAAAGCTAACCAGATAAGGCGCAACCTCAACGATGGCATGCCGAAGGCGCGGATAGCCCGACGTCTGCATGTGAGCCGCAACACCCTCTACATATACCTGAGAGCCCACCCTGAACTCCAACCCCTATGAACGAAAGTCTCCGGCTTGCACAACTTATGCTGCGTTAAGCCGGAGACTTATATTATACGTTGGGGGTTTTAGTTACTTTAACGCACTATCACTTTAATTGATTCAGTGGTTGTGGTCACTATATAGACTCCTGACGCAAGCATTACCGATGCCTCTCCCTTGATTTGGAGCTGCTTCACGTTACTCCCGTCTGCCGTATAAATATTCACGTTCACATCATCGCCACTAATCATAAGGCCTCCGGGAATGGACTTCACCTTAAGATCGCAGTCGGCATTTACACCGGCCACACCCGAATCGTCCTTGATTGCAGAACCGGAGAGCGTGGCGTTGCATACTGTGTATGCACTTGAAATGCAGTAATAATACTTGCCGGCCGTTGTCACCTTATAATTGCTGATTGAATAATTGTCATTTGCATATGAGTAGCTGAGCCTGGCGACAGGTTCGAAATATTCACCCTCTTTATAGAGTGCAGCGGTGGCAGTCTCATTCTGAACAAGATTAAACTCTCCCTCGTTGAGTTCTATGACATACCATACCGGCATTTCACTAACCGAAACACTCGGAAATTCCATTTCATAGGGCACTTTGTCCGGCTGGATGGGAATTGCCTTGGCCGGCACCTCTCCCTCATTAGCCTCACGCTCTGAGAATGTGACAGAGAACTCAGAGGCAGCTGACGTAAGTTTGAGCAGATAAAGGCCCGGGGTACTTATTATGACATTCTGGATATAGTTCGGACCGAACATCGAGCCGGAACTTTGAGCAACAGGTGTTTCCGTATTGTCGGCGGCATACATTGTCATGGAGAACTTACCCTCTGATGTCATATCGAAAATATCACCGTTAAGATGGATTGAATACCACACGGGGTCATCTCCATATGATACGGTCTTGTTGAAAGTATAGTCCATCGGGTTGACAGAGAAGTCGATGGCTATCGGATTTCCCGGAGTCTCACCGGCTTCGGGCTGCCGGATGTTGAAGTTGATTACGGCATCGGTCTGCGGAGCGCTTAACACGGTGTTGACATATACCTTGTCTCCCTGCTTCACAGTCATTGAGAGCATTGCGTACTTGTCAGAGCCGTAGCCTTCAGAAACCATGTTCTGACGACTGCTGTTTGACACCTCATTGACATATACATATATGCTGTTTGAGTAGCTGTAGGCCAAAGATGTGGTAAGCTCGAGTATGCCGGATTCGGCAACATCGTAGCGATACCATGTCTTGCCTGAGACTGCCGGCAGGTTCGCCACATTATTTTCAACCACAATCGGGTTGGACGAGGTCTCGCCCTCGGCATAAGGAGCAGTCGTCAACGAGAACTTGGCATCGGCCATGGCATCGGCAAAGGCAAACAGATAGCGCACCCCATCGGCAGCCTCGAATCTGACGGCTGCACCGTCGCCTACCTTGAAGGTTTCCATTTGGGTTTTACTACCATCCTCAGCGAGCGAATAAACACGCGACAATGACATTGATGTCGGCTCAACTATCAGCCAAGAATCTTCGGCAGCCGTATATGTGTAATAAACGGATGCGCTCTCGAATGCATCATTGTCTCCAAGCACTGCCTCAATCGGGTTGGACTCGGTCTCACCCTGCTTCACGGCGTTAAACTGTACAGAGAATGGGAGCGAACGCATAGAGTCGGGGCATTCCCACTTAATCACATATGTCACGCCGGGCGCGACCTCATAATGCAGCTTGTCGGTGCCGTTAGCGAGAGCCCAGAAGTCCTTATCCTCATCATAAAGCTCCACACGGGTGCCTTCCACCACATTGGCCTCGGCTGTCAAGTCGAGGAAGTATTGCCCCCTGTCGGGAGCTGTGATTGCATAATAGTAAGTGCCACCAAACTCAGGAGTGGTTACAGTCTGACCGGCCTCAATCTCTTCGGCAGTTTCAAACTTGTCGTAAGTCTGATAATCCTGATAAGTGAACGTGAAGTTTTCCACATCGGCTGTTGCAGACTTTTTGTTGATGTTCAGAACCCTGAACTGATTGGCAGAGGCCTCAATGCGAAGAGCGAGACCATCTGACTGCGCAATGTCGCCATAACTTGATGTGCAGGAACTCTTCACAGTTATTTCGGTGTTCTGAAGCGGAGTGGCTGATTTAAGCACCACAAAACCGGATGCCGGAGCTGCCGGTGTTGTCACGGAGTACCAATAAGAACCAGCCTCAGCCGGGATTTCATTTTGGCCACGTTTCGCCACCCAAGCATCAGCGCAAGTGGCACCCGGAGTGGGCTGCACCACCTTGAAGCTCGCCATCATGGCGGTGGTAGCGGCACCCTTTATGATATATGTCTGTCCGGCATCGACTTCAATAGACGCCATCCACTGCGAACCGGTATAATTGCCATTTGTGATGCTTATGAAGTTAGTCTCTCCGCTCTCACGATAAGAAAGGTTGGATACTTGTCCGTCATAATACATTTCAAGACGACCATCTATTGTAGCCGTATAGCTCATGAAAACCGGAGTTGCCGGACTTCCCCAACCGGCGGCCTTTGTGAACGGCACGAAAAATGGGGTCTCTGAAGCTTCAATAGGATTTGTCTCTACAGTGCCGTCGTTATATGCATATGGTGTTGCAGATGCAGTGAATTTTATCTCTCCACCCGACACCGAAAATACCGACAAAACGTACTCGGAATTTGCCTTTACAGGAAACACCGCCGTCTTGTTTTGTGAGTTATTTGCTATGATTGCACTCATGCCATCACATGTCAATGATGGTGAATCCACACCCTCCAAAGTCACCAATTGGTCCTCAGAAGCAGTATAGCTGAAATATGTAGTGCTCCAACTCTCCACAGTGCATGAGTTCTCCCCCATCACGATAGGTAGCGGAGACTCTGCGGTCTGTGCTGTTGCGGCAAGTGCACATGCTGCAAACACTGCCGTAATATAATTTCTCATGTTTATATATTTTACGTTACAATTATTTAACTATCACCTTGGTGCGGAAGTCTCCAAGCACCACTACATACATGCCGGGATCAACCTCTACCGGCATCTTGCCATCAACCTTTGTGCTGAACACCAGGTTGCCGCTCATATCGCTGATAGTTGCCTTCACGTCCTCTCCACTAAGCACAATTGCACCCTGTGCAGTCTCAACTGACAATGCAGCTTCAGCTACATCGTTTACAGATGAGAGCGAATTGTCATATTCCACCTTAAACTGAATTGGATTGGCCACGTCGAAGACCGTCCATTTCAGGAAATACTCCACGCCTTCTGTCAATGCATAATCCATATTGAAACCTTGATCAAGAGGTGTTGAAGCAGAGGTGAGACCCTTCTTGTCATAGAGAGTTACGCGTGTGTATTCATCTTCAGGCTTGGTGAGTGTATGCAGCTTGAGATGATAATCCTTGCCGGGAGAAACCACACGATAGTAATACTCGCCGGCAAAGTTGGGAGTGGCGTATATCTTGTCGGCCTCAAGAGTCTCGGCTGTATCGAAATCATCGCATGCAATCGGGTCGTAGATTGCCACATCGAAAGTTTCGGCTTCGGCAGTAGCCACGGCCTTATGAATGTGTATCAGATATTCCATGCGGTCCCACACATGAGTGCGCAGATGCAAGAAATTGAATACATCGTAAGAGCCTGTGCCGTTGCAGTCCATAGCCACTTCTACACGACCGCCGGTGAGGCTTGCATCTGATGTTATCTGTATATAACCTTCGTTAGCGGGGGTTAGACGCCAGTAATAGTCACCGGCTTCGGCGGGCAGGGTTATTGTGCCCGGCTCTATGTCGATCGGGAAGTCGCAGCTTGTGCCGTCAGCAGGGTTTTCTACCGTTGCACTCATCATAGCGGCGTTGAAGCCTGAGATGCGGAATATAAAGCTGTCGCCCTTCTTCACCTCCATCATTGCCTTTGCTCCTACAGTCTTGCCATGGTCATAAATATACTCATGCTTCATACGCTTGAAAGAGCCGTTGCAATCGGAAGCATACTCTATCTGAGTAACACTCGGCTGGAAGCGGAGGTAGAGCCAACCATCTTCAGCGCAAGTGTATGAAGTATATACAGGATTCATCTGGAAGGGTGGCTCCGTCTGCGCGGTGAGTGGCAGGAAAGCACCCTCACTGTCAATTTCAATAGGATCAGAGCATGATTCGCCATTACATATCTCATAAGGCACAGACGTGACATTTATGACAGCAGAGACAGCATCTGCGTCAAATGTCAAGGCCGGGAATGTAATCTTGAAATAGAGTGGCTTATCCTTAGGCGACTGGCATCTCACTGTGGTGGTGAGCGAATTGAAATCGGGAACCTGTACGCTTGGAATATCCGAATCTATCTTATCACCCTCTGTGGCTGATACAACCACGGTTGTAATCGGCGAGGGAAGTGTCAGTATGACGAGCCGGTCTTCCTGGGTCGAAGTGTAGGAATAATAGGCTGTAACGGCATTTGTGCCGTTGACCGGAAGTGTGACGTCACCGTCGGTAATGATCTGGGGGATTGGAAGCCGTGCCCTGACCGAATGCCAATGCGGCAACCGGCAAGAGCATACATGCCAAGATGTGTTTTTTCATTGTTGAAAATTTATGAATTGTTTATTGTTGTTTGAATGATATTCTCATTTAGTCATCTTTACCGCAAATGTAATGAAAAAAGTTGGAAAATCAAAAGAGCATCGTCAAAAGTGCCACTTACGCGCTTACAATTTGTCGCATTGGAATTTTTTTTGTAACTTTGCGGCGCATTAGAGTTCTGCTCTTAAGCAATAAGACGTGTGATGGGAAATTCGTTGCACGATGCAAACTTATTTTGAGTAACACAACCAAACAAAACAAATGAAGGTATTCAAACTTAACGCCCAGCCCCGCACGGAGCTCGGCAAGAAGTCTACAAAGGCTTTGCGCAATGAGGGAAAAATCCCCGCAGTGATCAATGGTGGCACCCTGGTGGAGCTCCCCTACACCGGCACTCTCAAGGAGGGTCAGAAACTGGTGGCCATCGACGAGAAGCGTGGTATCATCACCACTGACATCGTTGTGAACGCAGAGGATGTGCGCAAGCTCATCTATACTCCCGACATCTTCGAGGTAGACATCACTCTCAATGGTGAGGAAATCAAGGCTGTGATCAAGGATCTCCAGTTCCAGCCCGTCAAGGACACTCTGCTCCACATCGACTTCCTCCAGGTATATCCTGACAAGCCCATCGTGATGGAAGTGCCCGTGCAGATCGAAGGTCACGCTGAGGGTGTGAAAGCCGGTGGTAAGCTCACTCTCTCTATGCGCAAGCTGAAAGTGAAAGCAATCTGCAGCGAGATTCCCGAACGCCTCGTTGTCAATGTAGACAACCTCGGCCTTGGCAAGTCTCTGGCAGTCGGCGAGCTCCACTATGAGGGTCTCGAGCTGATGAACGCCAAGAATGCAGTGGTCTGCGCAGTGCAGCTCACCCGTGCAGCCCGTGGCGCCGCAGCAAAGGCTGCCGAGTAATCAGGCTTCCGGATGCAATTATCACATCATGTCTTCCGCACAGGAGGGCATGATGTTTTTTATTGGTGTTCCCACTCAAAGAGGTGGCTACCAAAATGATTTTACCAATAATATATGAATATTCTAAGAAGGCTCTTCGGGCGCAAGCGTGAGGAGCCGGCAGATCCTGATATGAAACGTTACCTGATAGCATGTCTGGGCAATATGGGTCCGGAATATGTAGGCACACGCCATAACGCCGGCTTCATGGTGGCTGACACACTCGCTGCCGATGCCGGTGTCAGTTTCGAGTCGAAACGATATGGCGACATGGCCAAGATAAAAGTGAAAAACTGCGAGCTTCTGCTCCTCAAGCCCTCCACATTCATGAACCTCAGCGGCGTGGCCGTGCGCTACTGGATGAACCATGAGAAGCTGCCACTCGAGAATCTCCTTGTGGTAGTCGACGACAAGGCGATACAGTTTGGCTCGATAAGGCTGCGCAAGCAAGGCTCCGATGCCGGCCACAACGGGCTCAAGAACATCGCCTCCGAACTCGGCACCCAGAACTACGCACGCCTGCGCTTCGGCATAGGAAGCGATTTCGCGAAGGGGCATCAGATAGACTTCGTGCTCGGCGAGTTTCCGCCTGAAGAACGTGAAAAACTACCCGAAATACTGAAAAAAGCCGCCGAGGCCGTAAAGGCATACTGCCTCTCAGGCCCCGACTTTGCAATGACGCATTTTAATTGTTGAGTAATCAACAACCTCTGCACAGATAGCTGAGTTTGCAGGTGCGGCAGGCATCTTCATTGGCTGTGGGGCGGAATGGCACTGAGGGGTCAAACATCTCCTTGAGCATACGCTCTGCGGCTGCGCTGAATTCCTCCTCCACTTCCTTGGCAGAATCAATCATATTGCCGGCGATATCGGGGCGCACCTCGATATCAGCCGGTTTTTCATGCACGTCATATACCAACATACGGGCATCGGCCGCCAATTCGCGGTCGCAATCCGGAGCCTGACGCTTCAGCAATTGCGCATATGTGAAAAGCTGTATCAAGTAGTGCCCGCTCTCATTCTCTCCACCCATTACCGCCGCCAAACCGTCGGGTGCCTCAAGGTCCACACGGCCTGTCTTGTAGTCAACTATGCGCATACGACCATCAACCACATCCACACGGTCGAAAGCATAGTGCATATTCACCTCAGGCGCGTCACCCGGTTTCCAGCGCATATTGTCGGCAATCTCTGCTCCCACCAGCTCTACCGGCGCTATGTCGCGGTCATGACTCACCACCCTTATCACCGCCTCGAGGAGATATTCAGCAGTGATAGCCACCGAACCCTCAAGCGGAGTGTCGAGTTTATCCTTTGGGAGCTTGAAATGCTGGGCATTGACAGCACGCACTATCTCGCGCTCCAATCTCGGTCGGTCGGCCAATATTGCCGACAATGACTCGGGAGTCAAGATAATCCGCGATTTCAGGTACTTGCCCCGAAGTTGATATGGCATATAGAGATTTTGCAACACTTGGTGAATTATATCGCCCTGTGTCAATGCATCGATATAGTCGGCCGCTTTCACTTCATCTTTGATGTTGGCCACATTCTTGAAATAGAAAAGCACCTGGCACCTGCAATAATTCATCATAGCCGAGGCCGAGAGATTGCGTCCACCCTCCGGGGCAGTAAACCTCATCAGTTTCTGCATCACGGCAGGGGTTTTCTCCACCTCATGTGGCTGTGACGGTGCCGGTTCGCTGTCGAAATAATATGATGATTCCTTCACGTTGCCCTTATCGTAAAGC
Organism: uncultured Muribaculaceae bacterium; assembly: GCA_910586175.1. GTDB lineage: Bacteria > Bacteroidota > Bacteroidia > Bacteroidales > Muribaculaceae > Lepagella. The sequence continues at coordinate 8,477 of CAJUIJ010000031.1, forward strand.
ATATCGAGCTGCATCAAAAACCTCGACTTGCCACCACTGCGCATACCCTCACCGGTGCGTGCATCGTAGATGAGATGCACATTGTCGGCACGCGATATGAGCCTGTAGAAATAATATGAATAAAGTTCCTCACCTTTGTCAAGCCCCGGAAGGCCATAGGCACGGCGAAGGGCAGCCGGTATGAATGTACGCGTTGACGAACGCCGGGGCATAACTTTGTCGTTCATCGACAGCACCATCACGTGCTCGAAATCGAGTGCCCTGGTTTCGAGAAGGCCCATCACCTGAAGCCCCCGCAATGGCATACCCTCGAAGTTTACGGTTTCGCCGGCAAGCAGGCGGTCGGTGAGATGGAACACATTGGCCGGATGCATCATAATGCCATGATCATAGGCCCAGCCTGCCAGACGTGCGAGAGCCTGACGGTAATGCGTTATAAGCATCCTTTCCAGCTTCGGATTGAGCGTATGGGTCTGCTCTGTTCGCGACAAGGCTTTATCTACAGTCTCAAGAACTTCGTGAATATATTGCACGGTCTCTTCAACCGGCGTGCTGCGGTCGAGCGGTTGGAGCATATTGCGCAGCTCGGGGCCATGCACGCCGGCCTCTGCAACCATCCACTTCAGGCTGACCACGCGGCGATGGGTACGGGCCACAAGTCCATTGATACGGTTGGCCGCTGCGGTGCCAATCACCACCTGCACGAGCGGATGGCTCATGAACAGTTTCACATCTTCATGAAAGAATGCCGGAGTATCCGCAGTGCCGCGCGGACGCGATTGCATGCGCCGCAACAGGTAAACAAATGACGCCACCGACGTATAGCGCATGGAGAAGCCCATGGTGAGGTTTACATCCTTGAGTTCGGGAGGGAGCGAATGGATAAGCGGCAGAAGCAAGTTCTCATCGGGCACAACGACCGCCACACGGGCATCTGCAATTTTCTCCGGGCCTATTGACTCCAGCCATTCCCTGATTTTCATGGCAGCGACTTTCACCTGCGCTGCATTAGAGGGAGAGGCTGCCACAGTGACATTAGCAGGCATGTCAGACTTGGAGCATGCTTGCAAGTATGGTTCGGCCCACCGTGGCGAGGGAAAGAGCTTACGGTAACGGCGCAGGGTTGTAGCCGCCACATTATGGCTCATATCAGGGCCTGACAACACCGGACCAGTAGCATCCCAGAAAAATTCGGCATAAGCCCTGCCATCGACTGCTGTGGCTGAGGCCAACTCCGAAAAGAGTTTCATCTCTGAGCCGGAGAGCATGTTAAAGCCCACAGCCACAACACGCTTCCAAGGGAGTGACTGCGCACCATGCTCGAGCACAAAATCTTTGGCGAGCCGAAACGCCCCACCGGAGGTGGCAAGTTTATCAAGTTCCAGATTTTGGCGCAATGACTCATAAAGTTCAGGAAGCATAGTCCATAGTTCCAAGAACTTATCCTTAAGCACCGTTGTGTCCTGCACCTCCTGTTCGCCAGAGGGAAGCACAGATTTCCAGAAGCCCTCGGCATCGGCAGCCGACGGACGATAACCCAAAAATCGTTCGAGAGCATCGAGTTGGTCATCAGAGAGAAAAGAAGCCTGTATCTCGCGAAGGTCAACCACATTGCGCAGCAGGGACTCGGCCTCGGCATCATGCTGGTCTATCTCATTGAAATCGGAGAGCACTGTCTCTCCCCAAGGTGCGAAACGGTCAAATTCGAGTATATCGTTGTCGGTCATGAGATTTGGTCCGGAGGCACCATCTTGCTCAGAGGCATCGGATTGTGTGGAAACGTGCCCGCGCTTGAAATCGCGATACACGGAGAAGAGCCTGAAAAGCAACTCTATGCGAGAAGCTACATCGCGACCCGATATGCGCTGCATGAAATCGCCCACGGCCATCACCTGAGGAGCCAACATAGGGCCGGTCTTCACGCAGCGCGAGAGTTCACGCAGAAAGAAAGTACCTGAACGCTTGTTTGGAAACACGAAACAATAGTCAGACAAATCTTCGCCCGACTCAACATAGGCCGAAGCCACTGCATGAAGGAAAGAGATATTTTTCATTTTGCAAGTTCGATAATTTGGCAATTGGATGGTATTCCTTGGTCGAGGTCTAACTTGACGAGTGTGCGCACCTTATGCCACCCTTGCTGCCCGGCAGCTCCGGGATTGATGTGAAGCAGATCCAGCTCTTTGTCGTAGATTATCTTCAGGATATGCGAGTGACCGTCGACCATAAGTCCGACATTCTCGTCGCGCAGCAATCGCTTCATACCTGGCGACCACTTGCCGGGATAGCCTCCGATATGTGTTAGAAGCACCTTCACGCCCTCCACCTCAAACGTCAGGAGCTCAGGACAACGTCGTTTCACTTCGCCATGGTCCACATTACCGGAAACCGCGCGTACCGGGCAAATCTCCTCAAGACGCTCGATGATAGCGTAATCGCCCACATCACCGGCATGCCAAATCTCGTTGCAATCAGCGAAGTGAGAGGCATACCTCTCATCCCAATAACCGTGTGTGTCACTCAGAATCCCAACCTTAGTCATAACGAAATTGAATAAGCAAACACAAAAATAACCATTAACTTTCAAAAAAGCAAAATCGACAATATTCACATTGTCGATAGAAACAAAAAGGTTGCCCTTTATCATTATAAGGCAACCTTCATGGAATTTCTCTGGTCAACAAGCTTTATGTGCTGTCAACGGGCAGTCAGCGTGTAGTCTTGCGGGCGTTCGGGCATCGTCATATTCTCGCCGAGCATCACAAGTGTTGAGTCGGACGTTATAGCGAAGTAGATTGGAGTGCCGGTCACGCCGGGACCACTGTCGCGCACATCCGGCACGAGCTTTATGCACTTCAGGTTATTGTCGGACACTGCGCCGTTCTCCACTTTGAAGTCACCTTCACTGCGCACTGTCTTCACGTCGCGTAAGCCTCCCACAGATGCGGAGTCGGCCACGACGTAGGTCTCATACATGTTATAATCTCCGTCGGTGAAATTATGATCGTCGTCATAATCAAGATGCAATGTGTAGCGTATGCCGGAGACATCGGCTCCGGGCAATGTGCCCGTATATACAATCTCCTTGCCACCCTTTGGCACAGCGCCATTGTTGCAACTCCTGTTGCCATCACATGCTGTCAGAGCGATAGGAAGCGCCAACGCAGCAACCAGATATAATTTAGTATTCATACTCTTTAAATTTTAAGCTTATTATAAATCATAACACTCAAGCTCAGCATTAAGTTCGTGATCTAAGTATTTGTTCAATTTAATTTTAAGTAAATGTTTGTAAAGGAATCGGAGATGATCGCGAGATACTGCTCTTGCATGGAGTCCTCAGCAACGACACGCGTTGTGCATATGTTCCTCCATCACGGCCCAATTTATTTACAATGCCAATAGCTCCTGTAAGTTCTACCCATCGACTTGGACTCATTGTAAACGAGTTTGAACCAGCCTCTCTTAAAATGGGGTCGAATTCGACCCCATTAAAATTGGGATTATTCAGCCGCTCCCAAAGACCAAGATATTCAAGTGTATTCTTGACACGCATCCAATTCTTGACAACATCCTTAGGCTCAATAGGATTCTTCTGTCGGGCAATATCGGTTATGCAAATGTAATCAATTCCATCTTTTGAGAGTGTTCTGATTGTTGTGTCTTTTACAATTAGCTTGCCCATGTCGAATTTATATTTTAATACAATAAGCACCCGCTATGATTAAAAGCTGACCACCCTGCGGGCATCTGAATGGCAGCTTTTCCACCCGCTTCTCAGTTACATAGTGGTTACTATTCACCTTCTAATCGGGTATTTACTAATTTAGCAATTACTTATGACATTTATGGGAGCTGGCTGTCATTTCATACGCTTCAAGACATTGTAGCTTGGGAGCACCCCGAGCTCGCCGGCTTTGCTGAGATCGGCGAAGGCCTGGCGCTTGTTGCCGAGCCGCAGGTATGTTATACCTCTGTTGAATAGCGCGGCTGCAAAAGATGGATCGGTACGCAGAGCCTCTCCGTAACATTGCAATGCAGTGGTATAATCGCCGTTAGCATAGAAGATGTTGCCCTTGTTAAACCAGGCATATACCAACCCCGGATGTAGACGAAGCGCCTTGTCGTAATCGGCAATCGCGAGCGAAACCTGCTTGACGTCATCGGTCAGGGTGCGAGCATAGGCACGACCCATATATGCCATGACAAAGTCGGGATATAGCTCTATGGCCTTGTCGTAAGCCTTTATGGCGGCTTCAGGATCCTTAAGCTGGGTGCGGGCTAAGGCAAGGGCGAGCCAGTCGGCCGCACGGTTGCTACCCTCTATAGAACCGGCATAATTGTCAGCCATGTTGAACAGAGCTTCATAATTGTCGGCACTGACATCGGCTGCCGGCGTAAGGTATATGCGCTGCTCTATGTATCGGTTGCGGTTGAAGTCATCGAGTTCGCGGAAGTAGTTGGAGGTATTCTTAAGCGACTGTGCCGACTCCACATAAGAGAGCATATAGGCCGGTTCTATCTCGACGGTCATATCGCGGTCTTGCACGCGCCCCTTTATGCGGTCGTTGAAGGCGAGTTGCGTTTCGGTAACGCTGCCCGAGGTGACGAGCTGGTTGAAACGGTTCATCACATCTTCTTCGCTCTCATCCACATGCCGTTCGGATCCTGAATTGGCAGTGCCCGACTGTATGGCCGGCCGGTCAAGAGGATTCTTCTCCGGGTTCTTCACATAAGAGCGTACCAAATCATCTCCTTGATGTGCCAATTGCATGGCACCTCTCATATTGCCCATAAGTCTCATCGCCTCAGCCTGGGCATAATAGGCAGGATGGAAACGCGGATAGCGTTTGCTTATCACCGAGAAGTCTTGCAATGCCTCCTTATACTTGCCACGCTCCAGATTGACGAGTCCGAGGTTATAGCGGGCGTGGAAATTATCGGGGTCTATGGCAAGCACCGCCTGCATGTCGGTGGCTGCCCGGTCGAGATCCTTCACCTCATAACGAAGCAGCGCACGGTTGAAGAGGGCGGCGCTGTTATGAGGCTCCAGTTCGAGGGTATAGTTATAGTCGGCCATTGCGCCGAAATAGTCGTCCATATTGTAACGGATGAAGGCGCGGTTGAGATAATAGTCGGCTTCGTGGGGTTTCAGTTTGATTGCCTCATCCATATCCTTTAGAGCCTCTTCCCACTTGCGTTGATGCACGAGCAGGTCGGCACGCAGCAGATAAGGTTGAAGCTGCGTGCGTGAGAGGTCTATTGCCTTAGATATGTCGGCGAGTGCCGCCACAGTGTCGCCTTCAAGGGCGCGGAGACGCCCCCGGGCGGAATATGCGTCGTCAAATCCGGGATAGAGACGCAACAGCTTAGCGAAAGTGGAGTCGGCCTCCGCATCACGTCGCAACTGGGTTTCGGCCACACCTTTATAGAAGAGAAACCATTTATCCTGCGGATTGTAACGCAAGCCTATGTCGTAGTCTTCTACGGCCAAGGAGTCAAGGCCGAGCTGCTGACGGGCAAATCCGCGAAGCTTGTATGTTTCTGTATGAAACTTATTGCGTTCCAAGGCCAACGAACAGTCAGCCTCTGCGCCTGCATAGTCATCGAGCGACATCTTGGCGAACGCCCTGAGATAGTATGGCTCCGACATATATGGCTTGGCCTTTATGGCTTGGTTGAAATATTGAATGGCAAGCATGTAATCGTTCATCGAGAGCACGTTGCGCCCGATGGTAAGCACCTGCTCGGCATCGGTCTGCGCACGGAGTGAGAGTCCGCGCGAAGCGACAATAGCCACGAGCAAAAGGAGTATGCGTATAGTGTGTGAAAGAATTCGATTCATAAGCGACACGTGTGGCATGCAGATACAATATGCGACATGTATAATATGCGACATGCTGAGAAATGACAAATTTAAATAAAAAAAATCGCGTTATATACTTTTTAACAAAAATTATAGAAACACTTCTTTATATTCAAGTACACCGGCAACACAATTAAGGTCTCAACTCACAAAAAACAATTTGCCCGGAGCCGCCACATCGACCACTATTTTTTGTGAGACGGGCTCTATTTGCGAGATGGGGTCTAAAAGCACATCTCATAAAATTTTATAAACGATTTTTAGCATTAATACGCAATTATGTCAAGAATAATTCATATATTTGCATTAATAAGTTCTAATCAAATGCTCATTAACCGATGAACAACAAGGTTACATATTGGGTAGAGATGTCGGATTATGATTTCGACACAGCTAACGCCATGCTTGAAACCAAGCGTTTTTTATATGTCGGTTTTATGTGCCATCAAGTTATTGAGAAAATCCTGAAAGCATATTGGAGCAATGTATGTGATGAACCACCTTTGAAAATTCACAGTCTATCACGTTTGGCAGAAAAAACGGGACTTGACGAGAATATGTCGGAAGAGCAACTGGATTTCATAGACATTCTTGAACCTCTGAATATTGAAGCACGTTATCCTTCTTATAAAGAGCGTTTGATGAAAAGTCTTGACGCTGAGAGATGCAAATATCTTCTTCAACAAACTGATAAATTAAGAACATGGATAAAGTGCAAGCTATAAAATTGGCGCAACGTTACAAAACAGCAGTTGCAGAGCGGTTGCCATTAAAGGCTCTTTATCTTTATGGCTCGTATAGTAAGGGAACATATACCGCAGACAGCGATATTGATATCGCTATCGTGGTAGAGAACCTTAATGATGATTATTTCGCTGACACACCATTGTTGTGGAAACTTAAACGCAAAATCAGCAATCTTATAGAACCTGTTTTGCTGACCGAAGACAAAAGTAATCCCTTATATACAGACATACTCAAAACCGGAATATTGATTTAGAGCCCTATAGGCAATATTTTTGTGATACAACTCTTAAGTCGCGTATCATAGATTCCATCTTTTCCTGTGACAACATTAATAACGCAGGCGCGTTATTATGATATAGAAATTACTTGTTGATTTATGGAAAAGATTGTCATCATAGGAGGCGGTTTCGCCGGATTGAACCTTTTTAAGAAACTTGACCCGCACAAATATGAGATTTGTCTGGTGGACCGCAATAATTTTCACTGCTTCCCACCACTTTTTTATCAGATAGCGTCGTCGGGACTTGTGGCAGCAAATATCTGCTTCCCTTTCAGACGGGAGTTCAAGAAGATGCGCAATGTATCATATCACATGGGGCATGTAAAGCATATCGACTTGCAGGCCAAGCAGGTGACAACAAGTTATGAGACAATCGCATACGACAAGCTTGTGCTTGCAGCCGGTTCGACCAACAATTATTTTGGCATGGACCATCTGCCGGAAGAGACTTATGGCATAAAGACTGTGGCCGAGGCAGCGCACACCCGCGATGAGATACTCGACCGGTTTGAGCGTGGTGCGATATGCCCTGACCGTGAGCGCCGCAAGCAGTTGCTCAGCTTCTTAGTGGTGGGTGGCGGACCTTCTGGCGTTGAGATTGCCGGTGCACTTGGCGAGATGAAGAGATATATACTTCGCAAGGAGTATCCGGAGCTGGAACCTGGAGATGTGACCATCACCCTTGTGGAGGGAACCGGTTCGCTGCTCGGCGCAATGAGCGCCAAGAGTCGTGACAAGGCACTGCAAGGGCTTCACGAACTGATGGTGAACGTCAGGCTCAACACCCAGCTTAAGGATTACTCGGACAAGTATGTGACATTTGGCGACGGCAGCCGTGAGTATTATGAAACTCTTATATGGACTGCCGGAGTGCGCGGCGAGCCTATGCCGGGATTGCCGGCGGAACTGGTGGGACACGGCGGACGCGTGATTGTGGATGAGTATAACCGTGTGCCGGGATACGAGAATACACTCTACGCCATAGGCGACATTGCGCTGATGACAACGCCGGAGTATCCGAAGGGACATCCGCAAATGGCGCAACCCGCCATACAGCAGGCACGCAATCTGGCCCGTAACCTCAACGATGGCAGTTTCTCGCACAAGTTCGTATATAAGGACAAGGGGTCGATGGCGACTATCGGCAAGAACCGGGCAGTGGCCAATATCGGCAAGATGTCGTTTGGCGGTTGGTTCGCTTGGTTGCTCTGGATGATAATACACCTTATATCTATTCTCGGCATGCGCAATAAGCTCAGCGTGCTGATGAATTGGTTCTGGAACTATATGTTCTACAGCACATCGCTGCGCCTGTTGCTACGCCCCACGAAGTTTCCTCTGCGCAAGCATTGGGCCGACTGATGCAGCGACGGTGCATGCGTTGATTAATCCATCCCCTCTTTAGCGTGTCATACATATGGCCGCATGCCGGAAAGCATGCTGCATAACCCCCAAAATAGAATACAAATCGATAAAACTATGAAGAAGATAATTAAAATTTCGATGGCGATGGCTGTTGTAGCAATAGTCGCGTCAGGATGTAACACGATGAATAAAGGAAAAAAGGAGGCCGTTGTCCTCCCGCAGGATCGTGAGAATATCGTGAAGAAGAAAGACCAGCAAATCTACACCCCCGAGGAGATAAAGCGCGGTGTAGTGAAAGGAGACTGGAGCATTGAGACTGTGATGGGTAAGAAGGCTGTAGGCGAGAAGGCTCCATATATTAAATTTGTGCCTTCGGAGAAGCGTATATACGGCAATAACGGTTGCAATGTGCTCAATGGAGAGTACACCTACAATGCGCAGGACTCCACGATAAGGTTCTCCAACATGGCCACTACGATGATGATGTGCGGCAAGGAGGGCATTACAGACTATGAGATCAACACTGCTCTTGATGCAACGAAATATTATAGCTGGAGAGTTGACAATAACGACTATCTGCTCACCTTCTACAACGAGAACCGTCAACCGGTGATGACACTGTTGCACCAGAATTTTGAGTTTCTCAACGGCACATGGCGAATAGCAAAGGTCAACGACAAGCCGATAGAAACCGAGGGTGTAGAGATGGTGATTGATGTGGATGAGGGCAAGATACATGGCAACACCGGCTGCAATATACTCAACGGCCAGCTTGAGATTGACATGGACCAGCCGAACTCAATATCATTCTGCAACATAGCCACGACACGCATGATGTGTCCGGATATTGAGCACGAGACGGCATTGCTGTTTGCACTTGAGGAGGCAACTTATGCGAAGCCGGTATCAAGCACAGAGGTGATATTATACAGCGACCAGCAAAAGCCGGTGTTAACCTTGGTTCGCAAATAATGGATCGGCAGTTTCCACTCGCCACAACCATATAACTCAGTAAAATGGAAGAAAGGGTAGACAAATGGCTTTGGGCAATGCGCGTGTTCAAGACGCGCACCATCGCTACCGAGGCCTGTAAGAAAGGACGTGTCACGATGGGAGGCTCGGCGGTTAAGCCGTCGCGCACCATCAAACCTGGCGATGTAATAGATGTAAAGAAGCCGCCGATTACATATACTTTCAGGGTCAAGGCGGTGACGGGCAACCGACTCGGGGCTAAGCTCGTGCCGGAGTATCTGGAGAACATCACGCCGCAATCGCAATACGAGCTATTGGAGATGACAAAGATCTCCGGCTTTGTGGATCGTCGCAAGGGTCTCGGTCGTCCTACCAAGAAAGACTCCCGAGAGATGTCGCGCTTCAAAGAAGACAGCTACGCCGACACCTTCTTCCTCGACTTCGAGGACGACGATGACGACGAGTAATAAGGGTATAAGATATTCTTTGTTGTCGTCGACGGAGTCTCCTCCCTCCCAGTTCGCGATGCAACTAAGCGAACGTCAAACTAAGCTGCATTGCGCACTGGGAGGGAGGAGACTCCGTCGACGACTTTAGCGTCAAACTTAGCTGCTTTGCGCACTGAGAGGGAGGAGACTCCGTCGACGAACACTAAGACTGATTCACTCAACTAAAGCTGACAACTTGTTGCTATTCTGCCATGTTGTTGACTGACTCGAGTATTTTCTTGTATTCTATCGGCATTACTTTTACGAAAGCTTTCACTTCTTCTTGCCAGTTGTCGAGCATGCGACGGGCAAGGGGACTGCCTGTGTGTTCGAGGTGATCCATAATATGGCCTCTTAGTTCGTCACAATCGACATCGGACTCCACAAGCGTCAGCTCTATCATGTCCATGTTGCAGAAAAGATCGAAGTTGTGGTTGGGGTTGTAGACATATGCCACACCCCCACTCATGCCGGCGGCGAAGTTGCTACCGGTGGGTCCGAGCACCACCACGCAGCCTCCGGTCATATATTCGCAACAATGGTTTCCCACTCCTTCGACCACCGCCACCGCACCGCTATTGCGCACGCAGAAACGCTCGCCGGCTATGCCGTTGACATATACGCACCCCTTAATTGCGCCGTACAACAAGGTGTTGCCCGCAATGATATTCTCTTCCGGACGGAATGCAGCATCGGCCGGCGGCATCAGCGATATCACGCCACCCGACAGTCCCTTGCCGAGATAATCGTTGGCATCACCACGCAGCGTGAACGATACTC
>CAJUIJ010000032.1:0-4995 GCA_910586175.1 uncultured Muribaculaceae bacterium
CCAAAGGCGCGTTCCGCGTTCCTGAAATTTAACATGTTCCTTTACCTTTGGATGCGAGTTGGGAAAAATAAGTTAACACCTATGATTTTTTATTGAATAGGCATTATTCATTGTTAGTTTCTTGTTACTTTAGGATTGCGCTTTCTACTCCTCCTCCGGATCTTGACTCATTGTTGTTTGATACTTTCTTGCCGTAGTTGAACGTGTAGGAGAGCGTCAACGCGAGCGAACGGGACAATGAAGCATCCCAGACTGATTCATGCTCGGAATAACGGTCGGAATTGTACTTTGAGGTGACGAAGCCGTCCTTGTTGAACCAGTTGCGGAACTGCAGGCTTGCCTTGAAATTTCGCACGCCAAAGTTCACATTCAAGCCGTATGTGCTCTTATAACTGTAACACGAGCCTGCGGTCCAGGCATCAAGCCGCTTTTCCGGTGAGTTATAATATAGCATCACCGACCAATTATTATTGGAATATTGCACATTTGTATTCACGCATATCATATTCATGGATTGTGCATCTCTACCGGTAAGCTCCACTCTCTTAACCTGCCCCACGGCACGTAAACTCAATGAGTTGTTGAAAAGCTTCAATTGGGCAGAGAGATAACCTGAATAAGAGTGGGCGTCTCCACTGTTGACCACCTTACGGATCAAGCCGTCATAACCGGACATGTCATAATATAAATAAGCCTGCTTGTCGGGATTACCCTCATATTCGAAAATGGCGGAAAGCGAAAAATTGTTGGTTGGGATGAACGTGTAAGAAGCTATGGCCTGCGAGAAGAGCGTATTTTTCAAATCAGGGTTTCCTTGGAACCAAAGGAGTTCGTTATGACGCACCAAGGCATCGTTGGCGGTAGATGCCTCCGGATGCGAATTGCCCCACCATCCCTCGGCACTTACCGAATGCTTGTCGCTGATATTATACTCCAACTGCAAGCCAAGGCGAGGATTCCACTGCTCAAGAGCGGTAATGCCATTTACCCTACCAACCACATATGATGCACCTACGCGAGTGTATAGGCTCAATTTCTTCCATGATTGAGTATACACGACAAAAAGCATGTTTTCAGATGACAAGAGCTTCTGGCGGCTATTATCTGAGCCGTAATAGTGGGTATCATAGAGCGTGTTGTAAGTCATCAAGTCGACGCGCAACGCATTGTTATGTCCGAAATTCTTGGCATATTGCAAAGAAGCGGTGGGAGAATATACTTTCTCCCTGTTGTCGTTGATTATAGGTGTGAAATCAGCGAGAGTGTATAGAGAATTACGTTTTGTGGCGCCGTATGTGAATCTCCACGAAGCGGAGAGCGTATTACCCTTGGGAAGATTGAAATAATAATAGCCCCTAAGAGAGGGATAAAGCGACATGAAATTCTCGCGGTTCAGTGAAGATACGTCATCAGCGATATTATCGGATAGCGACACAGAGGAGCTGTAGTGCGAACTCGGCGTGTGAGAGCGACCGAAAGATAAAGCATGCTGGATAAACATATCATTACGCTGATAGTTGGCAGTCAAAGAAAAATTCTGCGAATTGTATTTGGAAGAATAATCATCGACACTCGACTTCCTTACAATCTCATCATAATGGTTGCCTTCGAAATTGACATCGCGAAAGGTTGCGGAATTGTCGGAAGGATTTCTGCCGATATGCGACCACCCGGCGCTGGCATAAGCATCGAAAGTCCACTTGCCGTAAACGAACCTCGAGAAAACGCTTGGAGTGACATTTTCAAATGCAAGCAGCTTACCTTCTGCTGTAAGTTTGGTATAACCGCCCCACTCATAATGCTGCATTATGAAATTGACAACATGAGCTGCGTCATTGAAACGCGGATCATCGGGATAATTCAGCACCTCCACCCTAATCACATCCTCCGGGAGCAGCGACTTTACATCCTCATCTGTAGCCGGGACAAAATCAATAAACATCGCTACGCCCTTACCTGAAACAGTCGTCACTGCATTAGAGACCGGATCTACATTGATTTGAGGAATCTGCATATTGAGCAGCAGATGAGCCGCATCGATCGAGGTCTTCTTGGTTTTCTTGGCAGGGATATACTCCACACCATTCTTAATGACGCGTTGAGTGCGTCCCTCAACCACAAACTCATCGAGAGTATAGGATGCAATTGAATCGGCAGCAAGGCGAGAAATTGAATCACAAGAAATAGAATCGGCAGCAACCTGAGCATAGGTATGCTGGCAAAGGGCTAAGAGACCCACCAAAGAAACTTGTTTCAGCATATGAATCGGGTGTTATTGTTGTAATTACCCGGTCAGATTAAAAGCTTACAATACTGCACACGCAAGAACGGCTGCTTTTGAATCTGCTCTTCAGTCACAGATTAGCGGCTATGCTCCATCAGAGCAAATCCAAATTCATCCACTCTATCGAATACATTATTATATGCTTTTAATCTGACCGAGTACTTAAAATTTTTATGAGACGGACTCTAAATATAGGTGTGCGGTTGCAACAGCCACACATGCATGAAAGAGTGTCTTATAAAAGAGATAACAAAATAAAAGCCCGAATGTGACAGAGAAAAGAGAAAAAAGTTAAAAAATTTTGCAAATAGAGACGAATTTTATAATTTAGCGGTAGCAATGGTGCCGACAAAACCATTGAGGTAGAAGTCGGCTGCAAAAGGGAATCCGGTGAGAAACCGGAACAGTACCCGCTGCTGTAATATCCATCCGGCATAAAGCCGGGAATATCCACGCAATGAAGTCTGATAAAAAGTCTTCATTATGTCATTGGAGCAAAAGCTCTGAGAAGGCGCGTTGATATAGGATTAAGTCAGAAAACCTGCCATGTAAATAAAGACGTTAAACCTGCGGGAAAATGGGTTTGTCTGTCACTGTCGTGCCGGCAGTGGGTATGCCTATGGCTCATTCGGACTTCATCGAGAAGTTTTCATTCCCGCGTAATCATAATTAGGTATCGTAAGATGCCTCGGGAATATGAAGACTCTAATGAGGTCATTTTTTTTGATAGCGGCTATTGCAGGAAGTCCGACACTACATGCCGAAGAGAGAGCTAAGGAAAGAGCCGAAGAGAGAGCCGACAGCACAAATTCCTTGAGCGAACTGGTCGTCACAGCCACTCGACGCCCACTCGCTACAGCACAGACCCTCGAAGGGCCACAACTGCAGGCACTCTCATCCACCTCGATCGCTGATGCACTGAAATATTTCGCCGGAGTGCAAATAAAAGACTATGGCGGACTCGGCGGACTCAAAACGGTAAACGTCCGGTCGTTGGGAGCGCAGCATGTAGGCGTATACATCGACGGCATAAGGATAACCAACGCGCAAAACGGCACTGTAGACCTCGGCAAATTCTCACTCTCCACCTTGGAGTCAGTGTCGCTTTATAATGCCAACAAACTTGACCGGTGCCAGTCGGCATCGGAATTTGCTTCGGGAGCCACAGTGTATCTTCGTACACGACGCCCCGACACCGACTCGCTCTCAGTGATGGGAGCAATCGGATCGTTTCACACCTATAAAGGGAAATTAAATGCACAATTCAACCATCGAGGCTGGTCCGGATTTATAGATGGAGAATATCTCAACTCAAAGGGAGATTACAAATTCAGATACAAATCGCAATATGAAGACACGATAGGTAAACGCAAGAACTCCGACATCGAATATTACCGCATAGAGGGAGCTGCATTTCACAAAGGCTTCTCCTCGCATCTCTATTGCTACGTGTCGGAACGCGGAGTGCCGGGAGGTATAGTGCGACGGCTCTCCGACAAATATATAAACGTAGGGCGCGAATGGGACGTAGACTGGTTTGGACAAGCCTCATGGACACACCGGTTCGCACACGGTCACCAAGTGCTGTTCAATGCGAAATATACGCAAGAATATCTTAGATATTGCACCGACTATCCTGAAAACCAAAATACAGCTCGCGTAAACAATCATTATTGGCAGAAAGATATATACGCCTCCGCATCATACTCCTACACACCATTCGACTGGCTGTCGGTCAATGCCGGTTACGACATGCGCCACTCATGGCTTAAGGCGGACCTGCGCAATTTCCACACAGTGCGCCGGCTGGATCAGAAGGCCGTGTTAGCAATACAGGCAGAGCAGTGGGGAGTGCGGCTTGCAGCCTCAATGCTCTATCAGCACTACCGCGACCACACACGTACCCATACCGGTGCAGCGGATCCGCTCAGCCGATTCACACCATCCGTGACACTGGGCTACTCCATAAAAGGATTCTCAATACGCGCATGGTACAAAAAGATATTCCGAGTACCCACACTCAATGACCTCTATTACACTCAGGTGGGCAACCGCAACCTCAAACCTGAATACACACGCCAATATGATCTCGGTCTGGAATATCACTACGACACCCCGATATGGTCGGCCTCAGCCCAACTCGACGGATACATCAACCGAATAGACAACAGGATTGTGTGTCTACCGCTCAAAGGCACATACTCCTGGTCGATGATGAACTACGGCAAGACACACTGCCGAGGTCTCAACGCCAACGTGAGCGGACGATTCTCGCCAAGCGAATGGACATTCTCGCTTATAGGTTCGCTGACTTGGCAGAAAGACCTCAACAAGACCAACCCGGAGAGCCAATCATATAACAAACCGATATGCTACTCCCCCACGCTTTCATATGGAATCACAGGCATAGTGGGCTGGCGATGGATCTCACTGACAATATCTGACTTGCATGTCGGTGAACGCATGTGGTCATATGCCGACCCCGAGGATGTGCTTAAGCCATATAATAATATAGACCTCAAGCTCACCGGCCGCTGGAAGATGCTCATGGCCTCACTTGAGATAAACGACCTGCTTGATGAGCAATACGAGCATGTGCCCCGCTACCCTATGCCGGGACGCAGCTTCACATTCTCACTTACCGTCTCCATATAAGTAAATCTTATAGGGCTAATAGGGCAAATAAGTCTAATAGGGCTAATAGGGCTAAT
>CAJUIJ010000032.1:5095-18912 GCA_910586175.1 uncultured Muribaculaceae bacterium
ACGGCTAATACGGCTAATACGGCTAATACGGCTAATACGGCTAATACGGCTAATACGGCTAATAGGGCTTATGGCTAATAGGGCTTATGGCTAATAGGGCTTATGGCTAATAGGGCTAATTAAAACGAGTAATAATCAAACATCACAACATATGAAAAAAGAGTACAACAGCATTTTGGTTTGTGCAGTCGCATTGGCAACTTCAATTGGAGCCAATGCTCAGGAGAAGCTGATAGTGCTAAACGAAGGAAACTGGCAGTCAGACAACGGCAAATTGAGCTACTTTGAGGATGGCAAGATTGTCAGTAACCAATGGTTTCGCGATGTGAACGGCTACAAAATCGGCGACACGCCCAACGACATTATCCAGGTGCGTCCCAACCTTATTGCCATCACCGTGAATTGGTCGAATATCGTACAATTTATCGACGCAACAGGGAAAGCGGTTTCGGCCACGGAAGATATCCCCAACAACCGTCGGCTCGCCACCGACGGGAACTACGTCTATGTCACCTCATACGGTCATGAATGCGGCACTATAAACGGCACCAAAGAATTCGAGAAAGGATATGTAGCGAAGATAGACGCCAACACATACAAGGTGGTCGACGCAACCGAGGTAGGTTATGAGCCCGAGGGAATCGCCTATTATAAAGGTAAACTATTCGTGGCCAACACCGGTGGGTATGCATTTCAGGAAGGACATGAATATGAGACCACAGTAAGCGTGCTCGATGCCGCAACAATGAAACTGGAAAGGAATGTAGACACCGGCCAAATAAACCTATACAGCAAAATGTCACAAAGCGGACAATACCTCTGTGTCAATTCACCGGGTGATTACTATGATATACCCGGAGCCACAATCATAATAGACACTGAGGCTGTGCTTAATGGGAAACCTGATAACGAATGCTTTGTGAGCCTTACATGCGCGTCGACCTACAATTGCACCGCCATGGATGGCAACTTTTATGCAGTGGGAGCCGGATACTCATACAATAGCGGAGACTACGCGTTCAACTACGTAACGATTGACCCCAAAAAAGCCTTCGAGAGCGAAGGCAGTGAGGGAATTGAAGATATAATGCCGGGCACTATAGTTGAAGATTTGCAAAAAATGGAAATGCCGTATGGAATATACGTAAACCCATATACGGGCTACATCTACGGCACGGATGCAGCCGGTTTTGTAGAAGGAGGCACTCTCTATCAATGGTCGCCTGAAGGTAAGCTGCTCGGCAAGTATGGCGTTTACATCAATCCGGGCCACTTCCTTGCGCTCAACCCCAAGGGAGAATCCGGAATATCAAGCCCCACCCTTGACACTACGAACCCTGATGACGATACGATTTATAATCTGCAAGGCATGAAAGTAGACAAGGTTATGAAGGGTGAAATATACATCAAAAATGGCATAAAATATATTGCCCAATAAAAGCACGCCCCATAAGATATACAATATAACCAACAATAAAAGATAATATGAGAAAAATCGACATCCTCATGATGCTTGCAGCACTTGGCACACTCGGCATAAACGCAGAGGCAGCTAAAGTAAGCATCAAGATGAATTCGACGTCAAAGACCATGACATTGACATCGAAGACAACAGGAGAGAAGGTGGAGACAGGGCCAATATCCGATTCGGAATACTCATTTGATGCACCGGCCGGGCTGTATGTACTCACAGCTTACGGAAGTGACGGAAAAACAGTGAACGGCTCAATAGACCTGACTGTAACCGACACACCCGAGATCCAGCAATTCACTCTTCTTACATGCACCATCTATGCAGACAACCCAGGCTGGAGCCTTGAGAACGGAGATTATACCATCGATGCAACCGTCAACACACGCGAAGGGGTAAACCTCAACAGCGAGACAGGAGCAAGCAACAGCTCGGGCAAATATAGTCTGCTGGCATTCGCAGGCAACAGTTACGAGGTAGAATTCATACCTTCTGAAACACACCGGTCGGAAGGATACGGCACACTCTACAAGACAGGGACTTTGACTGCCGATATCACAATTAATGGAAAAATACCGATGTGCGGTGAATACACCATCACCATCCCCTCGGAAGCAGAATTGGAAATAGGTCTTAAGAAGGCTCACTTCATCGACTTTAAAAGAGTTGCACCCACAAGCACCGCCACTAAAGGGGACTATAAAGAAGTCACCTTTAATCTTGCACAAGGTCAAGTGTACACATATCGGACTTGGATGGCCGGCGGGCTCACACAAGCCGGATATTTCACTTATGCAGCCGATGAGACAAAGCGCCCCAAATTGCACTTCACGAAGAATGATTATGAAGCCTTCGCACCCGAAACCATCATACATGACGTAATGCATAATCAGGGCTACGAGACAGGCAATATTTTCGTTAACGTCAACGAACGGGGGTACCTAAAACTTAAAGCAGGAGAAACATTCAAGGCGCATGCCATGCGCACATGGGAACTCACAGACAATGCTACAAGCAACAACTTCTTTGAGCCTGATTTCAATTATACAGTGATAGGACTCGACGGTACACCTGACAACAAAGTGCTCGAAATATCGTCGCGTCCGGGTTCGGCATGGGCAGACATAAAGGCAAAGGCCGATGGCACTGTGATAGTGCTTGTGACCTATGATGCAATCGGCGTGAACTATTACAAAGACACAACGAAAACTCCGATACTGGGAGGGGAATACTGGAGTGCCATCTGGCCCGAAAACACCGCCGCCTATGTGGTGAGTGTGGGAGAGGGAGAATCAACAGTAATCCCCAACATGCTGATAAATGAATCATATAATACAGATGCCTTAAAAATGGCCGGCAAATATGTCGATGCCGAGCATGACATATTCTATTATCTTGACACCGAAGCCGGAGCCTCATACAGATTCAAACCTGATAATGCAGTAAGCGTTACAATGGCATATGCACATATCGGGGATCGCATGGCCACATATAAAGGATTCTCCTCCGAAGGTGTCACTAAAAACGAAGATGGCTCATACACACTCCTGCTCAAAGAGGGTCGTCAGATAGTCTGTATGACTGATGCCAACGGCAACTCCACTTATCAAGTGCTTACAGCCAAACCATGTCATCGTGAAATAACAAATGTCAGCAACCCGGGCAGTAATATAATTCAGCCGGGAGATGAAATCAAGATACAATACTCAGGACTGTTTCATCCGGCCAACAAACTTGCCGGCATATACAACATGTCGGCCTACGTGACCTACAACGGCAAACCTAACGGAAGCGATCTTATATTAGGCTCCGGTCAATATACATTCGGCTCCGCACCGGCGGCACAAGCCGTGACGGTAACAATCCCGACAGAACATGACACCGAAACCGCACCCACCATTGAAATGACCGAGGGTGTGATACAGGTAAACGGATATGGTGATCCCATCGGCAACCACCGCAACATAGATCCGGTAGCGGGGCGTTCGCCCAACTTCACTGCAATTGCACACAAGACATATTTCGGCATGATACCTGATGTCAGTATACCCGTATCGGCTTACCGCACATTTGCAATAAAGGTTGAGTCTAACGTGCCGAATGCAGAAATATCGCTCACATACCGAGATAAGATTCTCAAAGCAGATGAATCAACGGGACTTTATTCCGGTTCCTACGGCACATATGACATAGAAGCAAAAGCAGAGGGATACAGATGTCTTCGCACCTCATTGACTATTGCTGACGATGCAGAGGGTGAACAGACGTTTGCCCTGGAGCTGAAACCGCTTGACGGTGCATGGGACGGCAAGACCAAAACAGAACCGGCTATTGCAGAGGGTATATATCAGATAAGCAACGGAGCAGAACTCGCATGGTATGCTGAGCAAGTAAACAGCGGCAAACCTCAGGATGCAATCGTGGTTGCCGACATAAGTCTCGGAGGTTTCGATTGGACACCAATAGGCACATCAAGCAAGCCATTTTCAGCCAATTTCGATGGCAATGGGCACACAATCTCCGACCTTTATATCAACACACCTAAAACCTCCTATCAAGGACTGTTTGGATACATGAAAGGCGTTTCAGCAGAAAAGCCGGCAACGGTAAGCGGCATATGCGTCAGCGGAAAGGTTACTGCTAAACAGCATTCCGCCGGAGTGGTAGGCTTTACGCATCAGCACTCAAAAATTGAGCGTTGCGTCAACAACGCGGATGTAACCGGCAGCAATACCTATATAGGAGGAGTGGTAGGAAATCTGAACCAATTGACAGCATCAGTGCATAATTGCTACAACACAGGCAAGATTGTCGGCACCACCAATTGCGGCGGTGTGGTAGGCGGTCATGTAGCCAAGGCTACGATCGAAAACGTGTTTAACACCGGAGAAATCAGTGGAAAGAAGGTGGCAGGATGCGCAGGAGGAACCACATCCAAAGAGAATTGCCAATACATGTACACCACCGGCACCCATGACATAACAGATGCACATATTACTGTAACCTCTGAACAAATGAAATCGGGAGAGGTGGCCTATCTGCTCGGCGATGCATTCGGACAAAGCATCGGCGAAGACCTGCATCCTGTATTGGCCGGTGCAAAGGTCTATAAAGTGGAATACATGATAGCAGAAACCGAAAACGAGAACTCGCTTAATGATGCCGATGAAATGCCCGTGCTCTATACCAACGGCGTTCTTCCCGCCAAGCTTGACGGCAAAGATGTGACATGGTATTCCGACGAAGCTATGACGCAGCCAGTCACAACAGTTGACACTGATGCTATGCTTTACGCAAAAGTAAAGAACGACAATTCAGGTGTAACAGAGATAGAAAGTCAGAGCGAAGAGCGTTGGTTCAACCTCCAGGGAGTGGAAGTGACACAACCTGCTGAGGGAGTGCATGGCATATTTATCCACATCGTGAATGGGAAAAGCGTCAAAGTGATACGTTAATTGAATAATTTTTCTGCCTATATCTGCGAAGGGGAGGACACCACATGGAATGTCCCCCCTTTTTTAGTACCATCATAGTTACTGTATATCACAATATTATTACCTGTAGTGTCGTTTTTTATTAAATACATTAATGTCGATGGCAAAGATTGGAAAATGGAGTTTGGTCAATAGCGATTATCTGATACGTCGGCCTTGGCTTACGGCACGCAGGGATACTGTGGAATTGCCTGACGGCAGAATCAACGATGAGTTCTACATACTTGAATACCCCACTTGGGTGAATGTCATAGCAATCGACAAGGATGGCAGATTTGTGATGGTAGAACAATTCAGGCATGGGCTTGGAGACGTGTATACCGAGCTTTGTGCCGGGGTTGCTGAAGAAGGAGAGGAGCCAATCAATGCCGCTAAGCGAGAGCTTCTTGAAGAGACCGGCTACACCGGCGGCACGTGGAGCCTTCTCAACAAGATCAGCCAGAACCCATCCACATGCACCAATTATACATACTGCTTCTTAGCAGAAGGAGTAGAAAAGACCGACAGTCAGCACTTGGATGCCACTGAAGATGTGAATGTTAAACTGCTGTCGGAGCAGGAAGTGCTGGATATGCTCAAAAACGATGAGATAAAACAATCTCTTATGGCCACACCACTATGGCATTATTTTTACAAAAAAGCGTATGAATAATTTTACAGGCTGGATGACTCTTGTGCTTGGCATTTGGTTTAGCATTTCAGCAACCATCAGCCTTTATACGGACATCAAGAACCACAGAATCACCAAATGGTGGCGATGGGTGCTTGATCCGCTCAGCTTGATAGTTGGTGTCAGCTTCATCGTTGAGTTTATTTATATCAGGTATTGCCTTACCTCTTAAATTGGCGATGACGCAATGGAACGGCGATTTCCAAAATCGCCACAAACGCACCCTTAAACTACTCGGAACGTGAGCAGAATCCAATTTTAATCATTCTCAACAATATTTACACGCATTCATTTTGCAAAATAACTATATTTTTATAAATTTGCCACATAACCAATAAAATGAATTTCACATATGAAAAAATTATTACTTATTTTGATGTTTGTCACCGCTATGGCCGTGAGTCCGGCATATTCACAGATTTCAAAGACCGACCTTAAGGCTGCGGTGGAAATGATTAACAAAGAATGCCCCATGGACCAAGGTGACGGCATGTCAGTGACATCGATAACATGCAGCGACACCCAATTGACCTATTCGTTTCTTTTCAAAGGAGTTCCGGCTGATGCATTGAAATATGTGGCAGATACCGTATCACCAGAATTATTGAAAACATTTAGGGCTGACCCTGAAATGAATATGATATTAGAATCATGTAAAGCCAATAAAATCAACATGGTGTTCAGATTTTCCAATGAAAAGGGAGAGACAGGGGTTTGCACCATACCCTATACTAAAATCTAAATTTTAATCGGTCAGCGACATTGCCTATACACCATTTGCAATGCCGCTGAATGATTTATGACCCGCTTTCTTTGCGGTCGTTGCCAATAGTGTCGCACAAATAATGTGCGACACTATTAGTTTGCCCCAAAAGAAAACTTAACAGTCCGTTAGGAAATATTGGCACGGCATTTGTTATAAAATAGAAAGAAACAGAAAGGAACAATTGATGAAGAACGACTTTTCGAAACAATTCAGGCCAATGCTTGAGCTTGCGCTCAGCGAGGTGCGCAGATTCAACTCCCCTGTTATAATGTCGGAGCATTTTCTGCTCGCATCGCTGCGTCAGCAGGATGGCTATGCATTCAAGATATTGACACAGTTGCATATTCCCATCGATAAGATTATCGGCGAAATAGAGGAATATCTACAGGATCCGCATTCACCCGGAGAGACCACTACCCTATTTGAGCAACAATATAAGATCAGCCTCGCAGCGATACGCCATCTTCAGCTTGCCACATCAGAGGCCCGCAAGATGAATGCGCATGTGATTGGGAGCGAACACATATTGTTGGCGCTGATTCACGACAAACGGTCGATGGACTCCGAACTTCTTGAACATATAAAAGAGGAGTACCTGAACTTTGATATCTCGGTGCAGAGCATAGGCATGCCGATGGACCAGATGCCCCGCATGGGCAAGGATTTCGGCGAGGATGAGGATGAAGGGGAACTCCAAGAGTCATCGGATGCACCGAAGAGCAAGCCGTCGAAACCGGCTGACAAAGGAAGCCGCAAGAGTGACACCCCGGCACTCGACAAGTTCGGCTACGATATGACCAAGGCTGCAGCCGAAGGAAAACTTGACCCGGTGGTGGGGCGTGAGCGGGAGATAGAACGACTGGCACAGATACTTTCGCGCCGCAAGAAAAATAATCCAGTGCTCATCGGCGAGCCCGGCGTGGGCAAGTCTGCCATAGTGGAGGGTCTGGCTCTGCGCATCGTGCAGCGCAAAGTGTCGCGCATACTCTTTGACAAGCGTGTTATCGGGCTCGACATGACCGGCATGGTGGCCGGCACCAAATATCGTGGACAGTTTGAGGAGCGCATCAAGACCGTGCTTGACGAACTCACTAAGAATCCCGACATTATCCTCTTCATAGACGAGATACACACCATAGTGGGCGCAGGCGGCGCACCCGGTTCGATGGATGCGGCCAATATATTGAAACCGGCCTTGGCCCGAGGCGAGATACAGTGCATCGGTGCAACCACGCTCGACGAATACCGCCAGAATATAGAGAAAGATGGTGCTCTCGAACGCCGTTTCCAGAAGGTGATGGTTGAACCCACCACCCCCGAGGAGACCCTCGAGATATTGAAGCAAGTGAAAGAGAAATATGAGCAGCACCACAACGTGACATACACTGACGAGGCCCTTGAGGCGTGTGTGTCGCTGACCGAACGATATGTGAGCGACCGCAACTTCCCCGACAAGGCACTCGATGCGCTCGACGAGGCCGGCAGCCGCGTGCATATCACCAACATCGTGGTGCCCGAGGAGATAGAGACC
Source organism: uncultured Muribaculaceae bacterium (assembly GCA_910586175.1). Lineage (GTDB taxonomy): Bacteria > Bacteroidota > Bacteroidia > Bacteroidales > Muribaculaceae > Lepagella. Next base: position 13,028 of record CAJUIJ010000032.1, read on the forward strand.
TTGGAAAAACGGATAGATGAACTGACGCAAGATAAACTTGCTGCTGCAAAGGCTCAGGATTATGAGAAAGCAGCCGGGCTGCGCGATGAGGTGGTAAAAGCCAAGGCGGCACTCGAGACCGCGAAAGGGAAATGGGAAGAGAGCCTGAGCCAGGACCGTCAGGAAGTTGACGATGAAAAAGTGGCCGAAGTGGTTGCGCTGATGACCGGAGTGCCGACACAGCGCATAGCACAGGCAGAAGGCGCCCGACTCATACAGATGGGCGATACACTTCACGGCTCGGTGATTGGACAGGATGATGCCATCAAGAAAGTGGTCAAGGCGATACAACGCAACCGCATAGGACTCAAAGATCCCGAAAAGCCTATCGGAGTGTTCATGTTTCTTGGACCAACCGGCGTGGGTAAGACACTTCTGGCCAAGAAACTTGCAGAATATCTATTCGACAGCTCCGATGCACTTATACGGGTAGACATGAGCGAGTTTATGGAGAAATTCACCGTGTCGCGTCTCGTAGGTGCGCCTCCCGGATATGTTGGTTATGAAGAGGGAGGACAACTCACCGAGAAAGTGCGCCGCAAGCCATATTCAGTAGTGCTTCTCGATGAGATAGAGAAAGCACACCCCGACGTGTTCAACCTATTGCTCCAGGTGATGGACGAAGGCCGGCTCACCGACTCATTGGGTCGAAAGATAGACTTCAAAAACACGATACTCATCATGACGAGCAATATCGGTTCGCGTCAGCTCAAAGACTTCGGAGGAGGTGTGGGCTTCAACACCGCAGAGGTTAGCAAAGAGCAGGCCCACGGAGTCATATCGAAGGCCCTCAACAAGGCATTCTCGCCCGAATTCCTGAACCGTGTTGACGACATAATAATGTTTGACAGCCTTGACCGCGATGCGATATTCAACATTATCGACATAGAGCTGAAAGACTTCTTCGGACGCGTGGAGAAATTGGGATACCATCTCGACCTGAGCCGTGAGGCACGCAACTTCATCGCCGATAAAGGCTATGACCGCAACTTCGGTGCAAGGCCGCTGAAACGCGCCATACAGAAATATCTGGAAGATGAACTCGCCGAGCTTATGCTCACCCTCGGTGCAGAAGGCCAGATAGGAGGCACCATAAAGGTAAGCTTCAAGGAGGGTGACAGCAAATTGACATTCGAATACGAGCCGGTAGGCTAACCGGAACCGATATCTCATAACAGAGGGCAACCGGTCCAATCGGATAAGCCGAAAGCATATATGCAAAACAGGCGTGCAGATGGTGTCTGCGCGCCTGTTTTTGCTTGTAAAATCGAATTATTTTTTGTAATTTTGTAGTCAGGATGCGTCATTAGGGGTGCATTTGCGATGACAGAGTGTAACGCACAGAGTTGCAAATGCATAACCAAGAGTAATCAGCAAAAATATAATGCAATCAGACGACAAGATTATTCCGATTAATATAGAATCGGAGATGAAAAGTGCCTACATCGACTATTCGATGTCGGTCATAGTGAGCCGAGCGCTGCCTGATGTGCGCGACGGCTTCAAGCCGGTGCACCGCAGGGTGCTGTTCGGCATGAACGAACTCCACAACAACTTTTCGGGCGACACAAAGAAGTCGGCACGTGTGGTTGGAGAAGTGATGGGTAAGTATCACCCTCACGGCGACTCCTCAATCTATCTTACTATGGTCAGGTTGGCTCAGGAATGGTCTCTGCGCTATCCATTGGTGTTCGGACAGGGAAACTTCGGCTCAATCGACGGAGACTCCCCTGCTGCCATGCGTTACACCGAGGTGAAGCTGGCCCGCATGGGAGAGGAGATGCTCCGCGACCTTGATAAGGAGACCGTGGACTTCGTGCCCAACTTCGACAACTCGTTGATGGAGCCGGCAGTGCTTCCGACCCGCATTCCCAACCTTCTGGTGAACGGTGCGTCAGGTATCGCCGTAGGTATGGCCACCAATATGCCTCCCCACAATCTTACAGAGGCCCTGAATGCATCGATAGCACTCGTTGATGACCCCGACATCACGATCGACGGGCTGATGGAGCATATACAGGCACCTGATTTCCCCACCGGAGGTGAAATATTCGGGCTTCAGGGTGTGCGCGATGCATTCGAAACCGGACGTGGCCGCATAGTGCTCCGCGCCAAGGCTGAAATAGAGACGGAAGGCAACCACGATGTGATTGTGGTGAGCGAGATACCCTACGGTGTGCTCAAGGGAGAACTTGTGAAGTCAATCATACAGATGGCCGAGGATAAAAAGATTGAGGGTATCGCCGACGTGACCGACACCTCGGCCCGCGGCAAGATACACATCGCCATCGACATCAAGAAAGATGCCAACGCCAAGGTGGTGCTCAACAAGCTTTTCAAGTTGACCCAGTTGCAGACATCGTTCAGCGTGAACAATGTTGCACTTGTAAACGGTAGACCTCAGACACTCAACCTCAAGCAGCTGCTCGAGGCTTTCGTGAGCCACAGACGCGACGTGGTGATACGACGCACACGATACGAACTCCGTAAGGCAGAAGAGCGTGCCCACATACTCAAGGGCTTGATGATCGCCACCCAGAACATTGACGAGGTGATAGCGATAATCAGGAGCAGCCGTACCACCGATGAGGCTCAACGCCGTCTGTCGGAGCGATTTGAGCTTGATGATGTGCAGACTCGTGCAATTGTCGAGATGCGACTTCGCCAGCTCACCGGTTTGGAAATCGAGAAGCTGCGTGCCGAGTATGATGAGCTGATGAAGCAGATAGAATTTTACAACCGTATCCTGAGCGACGAGCAGGTGCTACGCGACGTGATAAAGAAGGAGATGGAGGAGATTCGCGATAAATATGGCGATGAGCGTCGCACGAAGATCAACCCCTTCTCAGGCGACTTCAACTCCGAGGACTTCTACAGCGACGATAAGATGATCATCACCATCTCGCACCTCGGCTATATCAAGCGCACACCTCTGAGCGAGTTTCGTGCACAGCACCGAGGCGGTGTAGGCGCCAAGGGAAGCTCAACGCGCGATGAGGACTTCATTGAATACATCTACCCTGCTACCAACCACAACTATATGCTCTTCTTCACACAGAAGGGACGTTGCTATTGGCTTAAGGTGTACGAGATACCAGAAGGTGCCAAAAATTCAAAGGGACGTGCCATACAGAACCTGCTCCAGATAGACCAGGACGACAGGGTAAATGCCTTCATACGAGTGAAAGGCTTAACCGACCCCGACTTCAACACGAGCCACAACCTCATATTCGCCACTAAGAAAGGTATCATCAAAAAGACTCAACTTTCTGCATACTCACGTCCGCGAGCTATCGGCGTAAATGCAATCATAATCCGCGAGGATGACGAGGTGATAGGCGTACGTCTCACCGACGGCAACTCAGAGGTGATACTCGCCAACAAGGGGGGCCGTGCCATACGCTTCAATGAGAAAGTAGTTCGCAGCATGGGTCGCGTGTCGACCGGTGTGAAAGGTATGACCCTCGATGACGATAATGATGAGGTTATCGGCATGATTACAATGAACGGCGAGCCGGGCGAAACTGTTATGGTTGTATCGGAGAATGGCTATGGCAAACGTTCGGCACTCGATGACTACCGCATCACCAACCGCGGTGGCAAGGGAGTTAAGACATTGCAAATCACAGACAAAACCGGTGCATTGGTTGCCATCAAGAATGTCAACGACGACAACGACCTGATGATTATCAACCAAAGCGGCGTAGCACTCCGACTCCAAGTGGCCGACATAAGAGTGATGGGCCGTGCTACTCAGGGAGTCAAGCTTATCGACCTCGGCAAGCGTGGAGATACTATCGCATCGGTATGCAAGGTAGACTCCGAACCGGAAGAAATCGATGAGGAAGAGACCGACGATGCCACCGGGGTTGGCTCAATCGACAACTCTTTGGAAAGTATAGATGAAGCTATTACCGACATGGATACCTCAGACACAGACGCTACTGATGTAGAAGCTGAATCAGAGGATGCAGATGAAGATGCTTAAACCTACACTTCAAAGTAAAATCTAAGAAACAAATAACTTAAAATACAAACACTATGAAGAAGATTCTGGCAATCGCTCTCGGAGCTGCAACAGTTGTTTCGGTGAGCGCGCAGAAAGAGACAGTGGCACAGGCCGGCAAACTTGCGGGCAAGATCGACAAGATTGAGGAGGCACGTGCCCTGATCAAACAGGCTGCTGAAAATGCAGAGACCGCCAACGATGTGAATACTTGGTATACGGCAGGTAAGATTGAGTATGGTGCTTTTGATGAGGCTTTCAAGAAACGTGCCATCAATCCTGACGATGCAGCGGCAGATCCCATAGCGATGGGTACTGAGCTTGTGAACGGCTACAACTATTTCATCAAGGCTCTTCCTCTTGATTCTGTGCCTAACGCCAAGGGTGAGATCAAGCCTAAACATTCTAAAGACATGATCGCCAAGATGAACAATCACCACAATGACTACTTCAACTATGGCGGTGAGCTCTTCAACAACAAGCACTACTACCCCGAAGCATACCATGCGTTCATGATTTATGGCGACATGCCTTCACAGCCTTGGGCCTCAAAAGCTTTGAAGCAGGTTCCTGACTCTATGATAGCCCTCGCATATCATTATGCAGGTATCGGTGCATATTCCGGCAATGCCCTCGAAGATGCAATCAAGGCATTTGAGAAGGCTCGCAATGCAGGCATCACTGACCCCCAGAATTATGTATACGAGATTGCCAGCTGGCAGAATGTCGCACTACGCGACAGCACCAAGGCTGACCTCGCCAAGAACAAGATAGCTGAAGCAGCAATGGCCGGTTACAAGAAATTCGGCATTCAGAATCCACTTTTCCTCAACAATCTGGTCAACTCAATGCTGATGGATGAGAAATATGATGACGCTGTGGCACTTGTGAGCGAACAGATTCAGTCTAACCCCGATAAGGCATTCCTCTATGGTCTTCGTGGTTATATCAACGACCGCAAGGGTGACGAAGCGGCTTCGCTTTCTGACTATCGCAAGGCTGCCTCATTTGACGATGCTGATATCGAAACCCTCAAGAATGCAGCGAAGAAAGTATATACATCAGGTACAGCTGTCTGGAACAGTATAGAAGGCGCACAGCCTGAGAAACGTCAGGATGTCAAAGTGAACTATTTCGAGGCTGCCAAGGCAATCGCAGAGCGTGCAAAGGCTCTCGATCCTAACGACAGCGATGTGGAATATATACTTGAAAATATCAACTACGCGCTCGAAACCTATTTTTAATAGAGTTTTTTCAATTAGGAATTAGGAAAGAGGGATTAGGAATTTGTCGCGACGCAATGCAAATGTCGCTAACAATTCCTAATCCCTCTTTCCTTATTTCTAATTCCTTGTTCCTTATGCGTATTGCTGAACTTTGGAGAGAAGCACATCTGCTGCCATTTCGCCACTCTGACGCCACATCTCCTTGCCATCGCGATATACTATGAACGTGGGTATTGACTCCACTTTATTCTCTTCGGCGAGTTCCTTATATTCGTCTATGTCGAACTGATACACGCCTACCTTGCCATCGAGCAATTCTCTAATCTGCTGCACAATCGGCATCATGCGCTGGCAATGAGGACACCAGGATGCAAAAAATTCAATCAATACTGTCTTGCCTGAATTAATAAGCTCATTATAATCCATAATAAAAATTTCGAAAAAAATTAGTTAAACAAATCAACAACGCAGTTACGCCGGTGCTTCGACCTTATCAACTATACGTCTGTCTGCACCATTACAGTGTAACTACATACTTAGAACAACGCATTTACTATTATGGTTCGATTATGTATCGGGCCTATTGTTATCGTCGGCGGTGCCTCCTCCCCTCC